>JAYUIZ010000550.1:0-1848 GCA_043765595.1 Lysobacter sp.
GGTCTTGAACTTCATCACGTACAGGATCGGCGCGAAGGTTTCGTGCTGGACGATCTCGGCATCGTTGGTCAGCCCGGTGACGATGGCCGGCAGCACGAAGTTGCCCTTGCCTTCGATGGCCGCGCCGCCGGTTTCGACCTTGCCGCCGCTGGCCTTGGCCTTGGCGATGGAATCCAGATAGGCGTCGACCGCGTCGCGGCTGTTGAGCGGACCCATCAGGTTCTTCGGGTCGGTCGGGTCGCCGATCTTGCTTTCCACCTGTTTGTAGGCGGTGATGAGCTTGGCCAGCACGTCGTCGTAGATCGATTCCTCGACCAGCAGGCGGCGGGTGGTGGTGCAGCGCTGGCCGGCGGTGCCGACCGCGCCGAACACGATCGCCGGGATCGCCAGTTTCAGATCGGCGCTGGCGTCGACGATGATCGCGTTGTTGCCGCCCAGCTCCAGCAGCGAGCGGCCCATGCGGCGCGCGACGCGCTCGCCGACCATGCGGCCGATCTTGGTGGAACCGGTGAAGCTGATGAGCGGGATGCGCTTGTCGTCGACGAACTGCTGGGCGATATCGCTGCCGGCGTCGTTGAACAGGAAGAAGATGTCCGGGAAGCCGGCCTTCTTCAGCGCCTCATTGCAGATCTTCATCGAAGCGATGGCCGAGAGCGGGGTCTTCGGCGACGGCTTCCAGATGGTGATGTCGCCGCAGATGGCGGCCACGAAGGCATTCCACGCCCACACCGCGACCGGGAAGTTGAACGCCGAGATCACGCCGACGATGCCGATCGGGTGCCACTGCTCGTACATGCGGTGACCCGGACGCTCGCTGTGCATGGTCAAGCCGTAGAGCTGGCGCGACAGACCGACCGAGAACTCGCCGATGTCGATCATTTCCTGCACTTCGCCGTCGCCTTCCGGCTTGGACTTGCCCATCTCCAGCGCCACCAGCGACCCCAGCGCGTCCTTGTGCGTGCGCAGCGCGTCAGCGCACAGGCGGATCGCCTCGCCACGGCGCGGCGCCGGGGTGGTGCGCCAGATCTTGAACGCCGCTTGGGCGCGTTCCACGATCAGGTCGTAATCGGCCTGCGATGAGGCCTGCACCCGGCCCAGCACCTCGCCGGTGGTCGGATTGACCGGCTCGATCACCCCGGCGTCGGTGGTGGTGGACCACTCGCCGTGGCCAAGATAAGTGCCGGATTCGCTGGCGCCGAGGCCGAGCGCGGTGAGGACGGGATGGGTCATCGGAAACTCCTGGGGCTGGCCGGACCGCCCGGAAAGCGGGCGCCGGCATCGTTCGATTGAGGATTTCGCGTATGAATACAGACGAAAACTGGCGGCCCCGACACGATTCGAACGTGCGACCTGTCCCTTAGGAGGGGACCGCTCTATCCAGCTGAGCTACGGGGCCAAGCCGCGAATTATCGCAGGCTTGGGCGGGGCCCGGCACCCCCGAGAGGTCATGGTGGTGGGCAGGGCCAACAACACGCACCATGTAGGAGCGACGCAAGTCGCGACAGGCTGCGGGTTTTCAGCAGCCAAATGGCTGGTCAACACTTTCTGCAATGCGTCGCGACTTGCGTCGCTCCCACAGGGTTGCGCCGCTCAATCCTCACGGCGCTTGGTGAGGCCGGAGACGATGGCGACCAGCAGCAGACTGCCAACCAGCCGAACAGGGTTTCAAAGCAGAGGATCAGATGGGTGAGGCGCTGACAACACGCCTCATGTGGGAGCGACGCAAGTCGCGACAGGCTGCGGGTTTTCAGCAGCCAAATGGCTGGGCAACACGTTCTGCAATGCGTCGCGACTTGCGTCGCTCCCACAGGGTTGCGCCGCTCAATCCTCGCGCCGCTTGGTGAGGCC
>JAYUIZ010000551.1:0-5084 GCA_043765595.1 Lysobacter sp.
CGGACGAGCGTCGTGGGCGCTCAAGCCTGCATCGCGTCTTCGGCGAACCGCTCGCGTTGCTCGCGGCGGCAACCCTGCTGTCGGATGCCTACGCAGCGCTGATCCGCGATGGGGGCGATCTGCTTGCCGACAAACTCGAATCGCTGTCCACCGCGTGCGGCAGCCGCGGCATCGCCCATGGGCAGGCGGCCGAACTCTGCAGCCACCCTCACGGCCCAGCGGAAAAGACCGCGCCACTGCTGGTGGCGGCCGCGCACCTCGGCGCGATGAGCGCCGGTGAAGCCAGCGGTTTCCGCGTTGCTGCGCTGTGCGCGTTCGCTGCAGACGTGGGTCTGGCGTATCAGCTGCGCGATGATGTCCTCGACGGCGATCGCGACCGGCATTTCACAAACCATGCGGCGCAGCGTGCTGTCGATCGCGCACTGATCGGACTTTCCCATGCGGGATTGGACACCCCTGTACTTCGCGCCCTTGCGCGCGAAGCCATTCGGCGCGAACGCTGAGCAGCCCCAAAGAATCGCTCGCTACCGGCGCAAACAGTCACTGACCGGGATACCGTCGGCGCGACCGCGAACCGTGTTATCGACTTCAGCCCGAGCCCACCGCCGGGCTGGCGCGCGCGTAGTCCACTTCCACCGCCTTGGCCTCTTCGCCGTCTGGCGAGATATTGGTCATCACGATGACCAGGCGGTCGTCATCCGGCTGCTCGATCTCGGTTCGCCAGTCCCAGCGTGGCCCGGGAGGAGTCTGGCCGTCGCCGTAGCTGCCAAGCACGGCGAAGTGAGCGGGCTGGGTTTCGCCCGCGCTGTGCGAGAACACTTGCCCTTGGGAAAACATGATCGAACTGCCGCTGTGGAAGCTGTCGATCCAGGCACATTCCCAGCACTTCTCATCAATGTGATAGCCGTAAAGCGCCACGCCCGCATAGCTGCGGCCATCGAACTCCCAGCTGTATTCGTGCAGCAGGAAGCGTCCGCCCAGCACCGTACGGATGCTGCCGCGCTGGCTGGATTCCGCCGCCAGCATGTCGCGCTCGAACCACAGCCGGTAAACGCCCTCCCACTCGCCGGCCATCCGCGCCAAGCGGCGGTGTGGTGCGTCCTGGGGAGACGGAACGCCGGACGATAGGGCGCCGCAGGGCGGACTGGAATCGCGGCTACTCGTATTCGCAGCTTCGCTGGTGCTCATCGGTGTTGCCCCCCCCACTGTGTGGTTCGGGCCAGCCTACTCCTGCACCGCAACGGCCGGAAGCCGCGCCCCCCGGACGCTAACTGTGTCGCACATCCCGCGTCGGAGACATGCCCAAATGCTAAAAAAATGTTATTAATAACGGCCTGCCGCTAAGCCATCGTCGGCTTGCGGGGCGCTTGGGGGGAGCGTAGAGGAATCATCCCGCTTTTCCACACTTCATAAGGATCAGGAGGTCCCATGCCGTACACGCTATCCAGCCGACGCCATCGCCGCGTCGCACCCGCCCTCACCGCCCTCGCCCTCGCGCTTGCCGTCGCGATGCCCGCCCTCGCCCAGGATGCGCCGGCCGAAGCCGGCGATCTCGACGCCATCCAGGTGCTCGGCAGCCGCGCCAAGAACCGCACTGCCGCAGAAACCGCCGCGCCGGTCGACATCATCCGCGCCGAACAGATCGAACGCACCGGCGCGCGCGAACTGGGTCAACTACTGCAGATGCTGGAGCCCAGCTTCAACTTCTCGCGCACCACCATTAGCGACGGCACCGACATCCTGCGTCCGGCAACCCTGCGCGCGCTCGGCCCCGACCAGGTGCTGGTGCTCATCAACGGCAAGCGCCGTCACCAGCAGGCGCTGGTGAACGTGCAGCAGACCGTCGCCCGCGGCTCCGCCGGCACCGACATCAACGCGATCCCGGTCACCGCGATCGACCGCATCGAAGTACTGCGCGACGGCGCGTCCGCACAGTACGGCTCCGACGCCATCGCCGGCGTGATCAATATCGTGCTGAAGAAACAGACCAAGGAAACCCAGCTGTTTTTTGAAGCCGGCGAAACCCGCAAAGGCGACGGCGAAGTGCTGCACGGCGGCCTCAATACCGGTTTTGAACTCGGCGACGACGGCTTCATCAACCTCACCGTGGAATACCGCGACCGCGGCGAAACTAACCGCGCCGGCAAGGACACCCTGCGCGTGAATCCGCCGCGCGTCACCCAGCGCATTGGCGATGCCGACGCCACCGACGCCTATCTCTGGCTCAACGGCGGACTCGGTCTTGGCGGCGGCGAACTGTACTGGTTCGGCGGCTTGTCGCAGCGCAAGGGCGACTCCTCCGGCTTCTTCCGCAGCGCAGGCGACGGCCGAACCGTGCCGGCTCTCTATCCCGACGGTTTCCTGCCCAACCTCATCACCACGGTCGACGACGCCTCACTGGCCGTCGGCTACCGCGCGCGGCTCAGCGACACCTGGGACTGGGACGTGTCGATCAATCACGGCCGCAGCAAGTTCGGTTTCCACGAGCGCAACTCGGTCAACGTGAGCTGGTGGTACGAGCCGCTGGGCGCCGGCATCTACGGCCAGTCGCCGACCTCCGCCGACACCGGCACCCTGAAGTTCGACCAGACCACAGTCAACCTCGACTTCCGCGGCAGCATGGAAATTGGCTCCAGCGAACCGCTCAGTCTGGCCTTCGGTGGCGAATACCGCCGCGAGAACTACGCGATCGAAGCCGGCGACCCGGTGTCCTACACCTACGGCCGCACCAACAACCCCGCCATCGTCATCCTCAACCAGAACGGCGGTTTCGCCGCGCCGGGCATCCAGGGCTTCCCGGGCTTCTCGCCGAACGAAGAAGTGGACGACGGCCGCCACAACTATGCGCTGTACGCCGACGCCGAAACCCGCTTCGGCGGCAAGTTCCTGGTCGGCGGCGCTGTGCGCTTCGAGGACTATTCCGACTTCGGCAACACCACCACTGGCAAACTGTCGCTGCGCTACGACTTCACCGAGACCTTCGCGGTCCGCGGCACAGTCTCCACCGGCTTCCGCGCGCCAGGCGTGCAGCAGTTGTTCTACAGCCAGCGCTCGACCAACATCGATCCCACCACCGGTCTGCTGGCCGACACGCTGACCGCGCGCCAGAACAGCAGCGTCACCCGCGCATTCGGCATCGATCCGCTGAAGGAAGAGGAATCCACCAGCGCCACGCTCGGCTTCAGCTGGCGTCCCAGCGAGAAGTTCAGCTTCACCGTCGATGTGTTCCGCATCGATATCGACGACCGCATCATCTTCTCTAGCAATATCGCGCCCGAAACTGTGGGCACCAACGGCCTGCCGTGCACGGCGACCAACAACAACTGCCCGATTCGCGCGATCCTGGCGCCGTTCGGCGTCGCCCAAGCGCAGTTCTTCACCAACGCCATCGACACAGAAACCACAGGTATCGACATCGTCGGCGAATACAGCACCGAAGCCGCCGGCGGCACCCTCGATCTCACCGCGCTGCTGCATTGGAACAAGACCGAAGTCACCTCGCGCCGCTCGCAGTCGGCGATCCTCTCGCCCACGCAGCTGTTCGACGACAGCCAGGTCACGCTGATCGAAGAAGGCCAGCCGGGCGCGCACCACGTCCTGCAGGGCGTGTGGACCCGCGGCAACTGGGACTGGACCCTGCGCGCGAACTACTACGGCGAAGTCGCCGGCGAAGGCTTCACGCCCGGCTTCAAGCAGACTTGGGACGGCGCCACCCTGTTCGACGCCGCGCTGGGCTGGAACGTCAGCGACAAGCTGCGGATCAGCATCGGCGGCAACAACATCTTCGACACCTACCCGGACAAATGGGATGCGGTCAACGCCTTCCCGTTCCCGCAGCTCGGCTTCGTCTACGGCTGGGAAACCCTGCCCTTCGGCATCAACGGTTCGTATTTCTACGCCAAGGTGGATTACCGCTTCTGACCGCTCCGGCGCTTTGAAGCAGCACCACGGACGGATGGCGAAAGCCGTCCGTTCTTTTTTGCCCGTTGTTTTGTAGGAGGGCCTTCAGGCCTGATGCCTCTGGCCGGACATCGTGGCAAAAGCATCGGGCCTGAAAGCCCTCCTACAAAACCATCAACCCCAAAACGGGAGATGGCGCGTTTGCAGGTGTGTCCACTCACGGAGACCCGCCATGCACCGCACCGCCGCCCGTCCGCTGTCCCGCCCATTCACGGGCACCTTCACCAGACACACTCTCACCGCCGCGGTGCTCTGCGCGCTCGCGCTAGCCGGCTGCCACAGCACGACCACGCTGGGCGAATCCAAGGCCGACAGCCGCGTCGATGCCCCGCACGACAAATCCAAGATTGCCGATGCCGGCACCGCCAATACCGGAGTCCTCGCCGAAGCCGCACCCGTCGCCGATGCTGCGTCCGCGCGCGAAGAGCTCGACTCGGTCGTCGTCACCGGTTCGCGCGTCGCGCAATCGCAGCAGGAAGTCTCCAAACGCGCCGCCGGCAATGTCTCGGGCGGCCACGCGTTCGCGCCGGCATCGCCGCCTCCGCCTCCCGCGCCGATGATGATCGCGCCATCGGAACCGATGCCGATGCACGGACTCGCCAACACCGAAAAATACGAAACCCGCGACGAAAACCCGGTGCGCCGCGCAAGCGAAGAACCCGTGTCCACGTTCTCGATCGACGTCGACACCGGCAGCTACGCCAACGTCCGCAGCCTGCTGCGCAGCGCTCAGCGCCCGCCGGCCGATGCGGTGCGCGCGGAGGAAATGATCAATTACTTCGACTATGGCCACGCCGCACCGACATCGCTGAATACACCCTTCCGGGTCACCACCGAACTGGCACCGGCGCCGTGGAATGGCAAGCGCCAGTTACTGATGATCGGCATCAAGGGCTACGACGTGCCGAAAGCCGAACTGCCGCCGGCGAATCTGGTGTTTCTGATCGATACCTCGGGTTCGATGAGCGATGAAAACAAACTGCCGCTGCTGAAAAAATCCTTCGCACAACTGGTCGAACAACTGCGGCCGCAGGATCGTGTCTCGATGGTGGTCTACGCCGGTTCGGCCGGTCTGGTGCTGGAGCCCACGCCCGGCGACCAGAAAGATAAAATCCTCGCCGCAC
>JAYUIZ010000552.1:0-1839 GCA_043765595.1 Lysobacter sp.
CCGAATTCGCAATGACATTCTCAAACGGCAACGTCAGCGCCCAGGGCGGCTGCAATCAGCTCAGCGGCAGCTACGCCATCTCCGGCAAGCGTCTGGAGATGACCCTGAACATCGCTACCCGCATGTCATGCAGCGACGACAAAAACCTCGCCGACCGTCGCTTCAGCGAATTGATGAGCCAATCGTTCAAGGTCGAACTGCTGCAGCCGCAGCCCTACCGCATGCGCCTGACCAGCGACAGCGGCGACGTGCTGATGTTCCAGGCCAAGCCCATCCAGCTTTGAATCGAAGATCGAACGCTGGCCCGCGGCGGAGCGCTTCCGCTGCGGGCCGGCACGCTCAGCGCCTGCGCACGACGTAGGTCTTCGACAGCGAGTCGTGCCAGCCGCGTCGCGCCTTGGCGTTCGAGAACAGCACGGAAAACGGTTCAAACGGAATGAGACGCGCGAAGCTGCGGCCGACCACCTGGCCCCAGCGCGGTCTGCCGCCGTCCTCGTTCACCACCCGCGTGCCGGCGACCAGCTTGCCGACGGTGAAGCCGAAGAAACACTCCATCGCGATGTAATACAGCAGCATCGCGCCGAGACCAATGCCGTAGTCGCGGATATGAATCGGCTCCTCCAGCAACCGCTCCAGCACCGTCAGCATCGACTCGATGCCCTGCCCGTAATGTGATCCGACGTACAGCACCCACCCCAGCAACTCCAGCAGCAAGAAACAGAAATAGTCGATGAGCAGCGTGAAGAACCGGCGCCAACGCCCTGCAGGCTCGATCTTCATTAATTCATCAGGCAGGGCATCCGCGATCTGCGCAGTTGGCGCGTGATACGGATTATGTTCATCCACGTTCTATCCCCTGCGCGATGTCGCTGTTTGCATCGAATGCAAAGACAGCGTTCAGCCTTTGACTACGGCATTGAGCGAATAGGTGCCATGGATCGCGGTTTCCGCCAGCACGTGCCCGTGCATGGCGCGGAACACGTCGGCGGCCACGAAGGTCGCCGGCAGATCGAGGCGCTCGACATCCAGCGCGAACAGACGGAAGAAATAACGGTGCAGCCGCAGATCGTGACCGGGCGGGTATGGGCCGTCGTAGCCGAAGTAGTCGCCGTCCATCTGCGCGTCGCCCGCGAACCAGCCGGTGTAATCGTTCGATCCGTGGCGCGCGCCCGTGGGGCCACCCGGCGTCGACTTGCCGCGCGCGGTCACGCCGTCGCTGCAACTGCCGGCCGCAATCTCATGCACGTCGGCGGGAATGTCGACGAGCACCCAATGCACGAAATCGCCGCGCGGGTGATCGACGGGGATTGGCGTGGCGTCGTCAGCAACCAGCGCGCCCTCGGTCGGCGCATCGGTGTCGATGCACAGCAGCGCGAAACTGCGGGTGCTGGCCGGCGCGTCGCTCCATCGCAGATGCGGATTGCGGTTGCCGCCGAACCCCTCCGGCGCGCCCATCGCGAATTCGGCGGGAATGCGTTGGCGGTGTTTGAAACTGTCGCTGAGGATGTGCATAGCGGACTCCCGGGTTAAGCGGCGTGAATTGAAGAGGCTTGTGAAGATAGATCGCTTTGAATCGATTGTCAGGCGGCATTGCCGGCGACAGCTACCCAGAAGAGCAGTCCGCCTATGACCAGCGACGAGACCCCGATCAAAGGCAGGTATTGCAAGACCCTGGGCACAGTGAACTGCGCAAAGCGATGGTGCAGGCGCCATGGGATCAGCGCCATGATGACGGTGGAGACCACGAGGATCCAGCCGAACGCCGCGAGCGCCGTGGGATAAGCCGAATCGCGCGCAATAACGAGCATGGCGACGCCAACGATGAGTCGCGCGGCCAGC
>JAYUIZ010000553.1:0-1835 GCA_043765595.1 Lysobacter sp.
CTTCGCCGACGACGGGATCGCCCGCGCTGAGCAGCCAGAAGCGCCATCCCAGTTGCAGGGCGCAGAAAGACACCACCGCGAGCACGACCCAGAGCAGTATTTTTCGATGAATGGGCATCAGGGCAGTACCAGTTCGACGCGGCGGTTCTGCGCCCGACCTTCGAGCGTGCGGTTGTCGGCTTTCGGACGCGCGGCGCCGAAGCCATCGGCTTGGAGGCGCGGCGTGAGTGCTGCATCGAGTTTGACCAGCGCTGCGCGTACGGCGCTGGCGCGGGCGCGCGAAAGCGCCAGATTCGCATTCGCATCGCCGATGGCATCGGTGTGGCCTTCAAGCCGCAATTTCGCCGCGCCATTCGCTCTGATCGCCGCAAGGATCGTGCGCAACGCTGTCGCCGACTCAGGCTTCAGTACCGCGGAGCCGAAATCGAAATACAGGCCGGGCAGGGCGACCCGTTTGTCGCGGCGCAGGGTGTCGCCCAGCGATGCGGTGGTTTTCGACGGGAAATCGATACGCACGACGCGCAGCGAGGTCGTGCCGATGCGCCACTGCAGTGCGAGCGGGTTGGTGGGATCATCGAGCAGGCTCAATTCCGCGCGGATCGACGCGCCGTTTTTCGCGGTGAAGACGCCATCGGCGATCACGACCGACAACGTCTGCGGCTGGCCATTGACGAGCACGCTCAGCGAGCCGGCGCTGCGGCGTTTGAGTTCGCCCTTGTAGGCGACGTTGGCGCTGGCGGCGAAACCTCCCGCGAGTTTACCGATCGCGGCCTGTGTCGGATCTGCACTGAGCGCGCGTCCGATCCAGCGAGGATCGCCGACGAGTGCGAAGCGAGCACCGCTCTTGGATTTGAGTTCCAACAGCACCGCCGTCGAAGCGCCGAGCGCGGTGGTGCCCGGGTAGTCTTCGTCGGCGCCGTCCTCGAAGTGATTGCGGTACGTACGTGCGGCAGCGAGGTCGTTGTCGTGCAGGAAGCGCGTGCTCGACAGCGGCCGCGAGCGACCGTTCGCGGCGGGCACGCTCGACGCGTACGCCAGGTTCCAGCCGCCGTCTTCGCGTCCGGAAAGCGACTTGCGCGACTCGTAATCGCCGGCGGGTTCGGCGATCGCGGTGGTGACGATCAGGCCGCGCAGCAGCGGAATCTTGTCCGCTGCATGCGCCGCCCCGGCGTGCAGGGCCGCCGCATGCGCGAGAACGACGACGCTGCACGACATCGCAATCCGTCGCAGGGTCGCTCCGCCAAAGGTCAAGGGAAGCATTTGTTGCCCTTCTTGGGATGGATGGCGCACAGCGCGCCGCCGCCGCCCGATTTCGCGCCCAGCGACACCACGTTGTTGCCGCCGCCATCCACGGCGGTGAAGTTGCCGCCGCTGCCGCTGCCGCCTTGGGACAGACGCATCACCGCGGCGGGCGTTCCTGCGCGGTTGCTGAGCAGCAGATGCCGCCGGCTGCCGCTGAGTTCGATCACCGGCTTGCTGTTGCCGTCGCCCAGTACCTGCAACTCGCCGTGACCATCGGCAGCGGTATACATCACCAGCCCCATGGCCTTTCCGGGTGCGCCGAGTCCCAGTTGCGCGCGGCCGCCTTCCTTGGGATTGCTGCCGGCCGAGATCACCTGCTGTGCATTTTTGTCGTGCAGGCGGAGGATGCCGCCGCTCTCGCCGACATTCACTGCCAGTTCGCCGAGCACCTTGGCCGGCGCCTTGCCTTTGCCGCCGCCGCCGTCGCGCAGGAACAGCCCGTGCCGGTTGTTCGGGCCGGCGCCGACGATGGTGGAATTCTGCGCGGTATAGGCCTCGATCCGCGGGCCGGTGCTCTGGCGGATGCCGATGCG
>JAYUIZ010000554.1:0-1833 GCA_043765595.1 Lysobacter sp.
GGGCGATTGGCTTGCCGGTGACCGGGTCCAACTGCGGGGGCGGCGGTTGCGGTGGTTTTGTCTGCGATCCCTGCGGGTCGGGCTGGCCGTCCTTCGGGCGGTCACGGGTGGGCTCGGGTGCCGGCGGCTTCTTCGCGGGGTCCGGCGACGGCTGCGGCGCGCCCTGCGGTTTGTCAGGCGGCGGCGCGGCGCCTGGCTTGTCGTCGGGCTTCGCATCGGGCTTCGGCGGCGGCTTCTGGCCGTCGCTCGCATCGCGGGGCTGATCCTGACCGGGTTTCTGCTGGTCGTTCTGCGGCTTGTCCGGCGGCTGTTTCCCGCTTTGCGGCTTGTCCTTCGGCTTCTGCTGCGGTTTGTTCTGCTGGTTGTCCTGCGGCGGCTTGCGCTTGCGCGCGCGATCGACCCGCTGGCGGTTTTCGACCGCGTCGCGCATGCCCGGCTGCAGTTGCAGGGCGCGATCGTATTCGGCCATCGCTTCGTCCAGACGGCCCTGCTTCGCCAGCGCGTTGCCGCGGTTGTAGGCGGCGTCGGCGCCGGGCAGGCCGCGCCAGGTTTTCTCGGCGGCGACGTAATCGCCGCTGCGGTAGGCCTCGACGCCGGTCGCCATCTGCACGTGCCGACGCTGATCGTCGCGCTGCCACAGCGTATCGCCGTCGGCCGCCATGACCGGCTGCCACGGTAGCCACAGCGCAATCAGCGCAACCGCCAACACACCGCGGCGGAACGCGAACAGCGCCAGCAGCAGCAACGGCGGCAGCAGCCAGAAACCTTCGTCCAGCGGCGCCGCGCCGCGCTTGCCCTGGGCTTCGGCGGCATCGATCTGGTCGGCTTCGAGTACGCCCAGCGCCACCAGGTCGCTGTCGTCCGGCGCGAATGCGGCGTAGGTGCCGCCGCCGGACGCGGCGAGCGTGCGCAGCGCAGGGCCCTCCAGACGCGCGGCCAGCACCTCGCCGTCGCCGGCGCGATACGCACCGCCGGCCGCTGTGCCCAAGCCAAGCACCGATACCCGATACCCCGAATCGCGGGCCTCGACCGCCGCCGAATTGGCGCCGCCGCCCGGGCGATCGGTGATCAGCAGGATGTCGCCGCGACCGAACCCCGAGCGCGCCAGCAGCCGCGCCGATTCCTCGATGGCGCGGTCGGCGCGGCTGCCGTCGCGCGGCATCACGTCGGGCGACAGCGCGTCCAGGAACAGCGCGATGTTGTCGGCGTCGCCGGTCAGCGGCGAGACCGTGTAGGCGTCGTCGGCGTAGGCCACCAGCGCGATCTGCCCGCCGCCGCGGGTGCGCAGGATATGCGCGATCTTGGCGCGCGCCTGCAGCAGCCGCGACGGCTGCACATCGGCGGTCAGCGTGGCGAAGGACATGTCCACCGCGATTACCAGCGGGTTGCGGTCCTGCCACAGCGGCTGCGGCACGGTGCGCCAGCTCGGGCCCGCCAGCGCCAGCACCGACAGCGCGAAAGCGGTCGACAGCGCCGCTTCGGGCAGTATCGCCCTCCATCCGCCGGTCGCAATCGCCCCACCCTGCAGCAGATGCGGCAGCAGATGCGCATCGACCGTATCGCGCCAGACGTTGCGGCGCAGGCGGCTGCGGCGCAGCCACCACAGCAGCGGCGGAATCGCGAGCAGGCCGAGCAGCCACAGCGGCCGCAGAAACTGGAAATCGTGGACGATGGGGGTCATCGTTTCGCATCCCTGCGCTGCAGCAATACCAGCAGCGCCAACAGCAGCGACGCCGACAGCGGCCAAGCGTAGCGCTCGATCCGCGGTCGCAGCCGCTGCCCGGGCCGCTGCACCGGCTCGAGCCGGTCGATCTCCGCATAAATGCCGACCAG
>JAYUIZ010000555.1:0-18499 GCA_043765595.1 Lysobacter sp.
TGGCATTTCCCGCTGCGCGCGGTCGCAATCTATGTCTTGGTGATGGTGCTGGTGCGCATCTCCGGAAAACGTGCGGTTGGTCAGTTCACGCCTTTCGATCTGGTGCTGCTGATCCTGATCGGCAACGCGGTGCAGAACGGGCTGAACGGCGGCGACAACTCGCTGACCGGCGCCGCGCTGCTAGCGGTCTGCCTGATCGCACTGAACTATGCGGTGGCTCTCGTTGCCGCGCGCAGCCCTCGCGCGCGCAAGCTGATCGAAGGCGAACCGGTGATCCTGGCGCGCGACGGCAAGGTCCATCGCGGCATGCTCCGCCGACAGCTGGTGAGCAACGCCGACTTCCACGAGGCCATGCGCGAGGCCGGCTGCACCGACATCGAGCGGATCCGCGTGGCGACGCTGGAAACCAATGGGACGATCAGCATCGTGCTGGCCGATGCGGAAACCCCCGCTTCGTAGGAGGGCCTTGGGGCCGGCCCAGAACGAACTCCAAACGCAACGATATCCAAGCCGCGCCTGCGGCTGACGGTAATGAATCGGCAGGCTTCAGTCGCGGCTGCTTGCGTGCGGCCGCATGCAGGGAAGGACTCTGCCCCATTGCGACCAACCCAATCAGTTCTACCACCGTGGAAAACAGCAGTTCTCGCGAATATTGACGCTGGCGGTGCTGCTCGAAGACCTGATCCACCATCTCCGGCGAGAGCGCATGCTCCATCGCCTCGCGCATCATCACGCTCAGTGGCGCGTACTGTTGAAAGCGCGCCAGAATCATGTCCCGCATGGGCTGTTCCTTCTTGCAAAGTGGACAGCGTAACCAGTGGGGGAAAGACCTTGAAAGGGCTGGGCCTGAAGGCCCGATCTTTTCCTGCCGCTACCGCGTCGCCGCAGAAAGCTCGAGCCTGAAGGCCCTCCTACGAGAATGTGATCACCAGCGCAGCGTACTGCGCGCGATCTCGCGTCCCAGTCGCGCCTGCAACGCGCGCGCCTCGGCTTCCGGCAGGAAGTTCAAGCGCAGCGGTTCTGCCAGGGCATTGCCGCCGGCGGTGTCCAGCAGCAGCGTGGCCATACCCAGCCGGCGCTCCAGCGGCGATTGTCCGAAACGGATCGCCTGCAGCTTGTCGATTTCGGCGAACCGCCATTCTCGCGTCCACCAGCCGCGGCGGGTGGCGACCATGCGCTCGTCGATCGCATAGCCGGCGTGGGCGGCGTGCTGCCAAGTGATGTAGGCCACCCAAGGCACCCACAGCGCGACGAATATCAGGCCAAGCGGCCCGAAGCTCAACAGCGCGACTGCGCCCAGCAGCGACGCCCACACCATCTGCGGCACGAACAGCCGCGCGAAGGTCCAGCGGTGCAGGCGGTGCCAGGTTTGCGGCGGCCACTGCACCTGCGGTGCGAGGTGGCGGATGAGTTCGTCGCAGCGCTGCGGCGTGGCTACCGGGGCGATCTCGCGCAGCGAACGCGGCTGGCTGTGCGAGCCGTTGTCCAGCACCGCGGTGCCCACTTCCAGCGTGCGCCGTTTGAACAGGCGGTGGAGCATGCCTTCGCGCAGGGTCCATGACTGGATGCGACGGCGCGGCGTGCTGGTACGGGTGCGGGTGAGCAGGCCACGCTCCAGGGTCAACCGGCGGCCGTGTTCTTCCAGCCGGAAGCCGGAATACTGCAGCAGCGCGATCAGCACCGAGAATGTGCGCAGCAATACCAGGAACACCAGGATCAGGAACAGCGTCGCCGCTACTTCATGGCCGCGGCCATAACTGTCGACCATGCCGAACAGCGCACGCCCCCACGATTCGATCAGCTCCGAGGTCATGTCCGCGCCGAACTGGTTCATGGCCAGATACGCGCCGCCCACCACGATCAGGCCGCGGTTGGAGATCAGCCCGACGCGCACCACTTCGGCGGTCGACAAGCTGTGCAGTAGTTCGAACTCCGGGGTCGCCGGGGCGGCCGTCGCCGTTGCGGCGGCCGCGTCGACCCGGCCGCGATGGCGCACCAAAGCTTCCAGCGCCAGCGCGTCCTCGAACTTCAGCACGCGCATTTCCGCTTCCGGCTTGATGCCGCCGGCCGATTCCAGCCGCACCTCGGCCACGCCGAAGATCCGGTGCAGCAGCGTCTGGTGCAGGCCGACGTTGTGGATGCGCGCGAACGGGATCTGCCGCAGGCTGCGTTCCAGCAGGCCGCTGCGGATCTCCAGACTGTCGACGCCGATCCGGAACCGGTAGGTGTAGTACTGCCAGATCGACACCGCGCCAAGGATGCAGATCGCAACCAGCCCCCACAGGTCGTTGCGGTCGCCGCGACCGAACAGGAACAGGGCGAGGATCGGGAAGATGAACTGTCTGAGCTGCTGGATCAGCACGAATAGCCACGACATCGGATGCAGCCGGCGTTCCGGCTGGGCGTCGAGCCCGGGCACCACCGCGACCTCAGGCGTGGTCATCATCGTCCTGACGATCGATCTGACGGCTGAAATGGTCGCGCAGGCGCTCGGCGTCGGCATCGTCCAGGCCCGAAATGCTGACCGCGCTCAGCCGGGTGCCGGCGGTATGCAGCACCAGCGAAGCCAGCCGGTGTCCGCGTTCCAGCGGCCCGCGCTTGAGATCCAGATGCTGCACGCGCGAGGTCGGCACCCGGGTTTCCCACTGCCACAGCCGACCACGGCGCACCGCGAAGCCATCCTCGTCCAACATCCAGAAGGTGTAGCGATAGCGCTTGCTCGCCACCCATACCGCGAACGCGATGCCCACCACCCACAGCGCCGCGATCGCCATCCAGCCCCAGTCCTCGCCCGCCAGCGTCCTGCGCAGCATCAGCGTGGCGAACGCGCACGGCACTACAGCGACCAGCAGCGCGACATAGAGGAACACCCGGTAGGCGCGCGGCGGCAACGGCTGCCAGCCGCTGGGGGCGACCCAGGTCTCGGCCGCAGGCGCCGAAGTTTCGCCGGGTAGTGCTCCATGGGCGGCGTTGGCCTGATCGGGCTCGGCGCGGTCCAGCGCCTCGGGAAACGGTTCGGTCATGTCGATATCGGTCGGGGAAAGAGATGTAGCCGGGGCATCATCCGTGAGCGTGGGGATCGCAATCCTGTGGGTCGCGGCCTTCCAGGTCGCGGTAGGGATTGTGATACGGATTCAACGATGGTCGCAGGGTGTAGCGTTTGTACGTCCATTGATACTGTGCCGGATCGCGCCGCGCGATGCGCTCCACCGCCGCGTTCAGCGCCGAAGTCGCCACCATCGTATCGCCCGAGGCGATGTCTTCGGGCGCCGGTTCGATCCGCAGCGCGAACGCCAGATCGCCGACCCGCTCGCAATAGGCGAACAGCACGACCGCGCCGCTGCGTTCCGCCAGCCGCGGCAGCAGCGACATGGTGTATGCAGGCACCCCGAAGAACGGCGCGAACTCTCCGTCGCCGCTTTTCGGCTGCTGGTCCGGCAGGATGCCGACCACGCCGCCGTCGCGCAGGCGTTTGAACAGTTGGCGGATCCCCGCGGCCTCGGCGCGGACCTGGGTCACGCGGTCGCCGGCATCGGCGCGGACCCGGCGCAGAAAGGCTTCGCCCAGCGCGGAATCCGGCGGCCGGTAGAGGATCGCCAGCGGCGTGCGCGACGCCAGCCATTGATTCAACAGTTCCCAATTGCCGTAATGCGGCGCGGCCACGATCACGCCCCTGCCCGAGGCGATGGCGGCATCGAACAGTGCCACGCCTTGGGTTTCGCGGATCATCCGAAGATTCTCGGGGTGCGGGCGGGTCCACAGGCGCAGGGTTTCCAGCGCCTGCCGCGCGGTGGTCTGCAGGATCTCGCCCTGCAGGCCCTCACGCTGCCCAAGCAGCAGCTCGGGATAGGCCATTTCGAGATTGCGCCCGGCCACCCGGCTCTCGCGGCCGCCACGACGCAGCCACAGCCAGGCCATCGCGTCGCCCATCGCGCGCAACCACGACCACGGCAGCCGCCCGATGGCGCTGGCGATGAAGTAGAGGAGGCGGACTAAAGCATCGGTCATCAGCAGGAGTCTACTGGGCCAACCCTGCGGCAACGCATGGAAGAGGTCATCATCGAGGCGGCTTGCACCGCGTCCGCGATCCCCGGATGCTCGCTGCCAGCCCGTTCGCCAGGTTCCCCATGCTTGCCCTGATCCAGCGCGTCACCGAAGCCCGGGTCGAAGTCGACGGCGACACCGTGGGCGCCATCGGCCCCGGATTGCTGGCGCTGGTGGGCGTGGAGCCCGGCGACGGCCGCGAACAGGTGGCGAAACTCGGCGACCGCCTGCTCCGCTACCGGGTGTTCTCCGATGCGGCCGGCAAGATGAATCTGTCCCTGGCCGATACCGGCGGCGGCCTGCTGCTGGTCAGCCAGTTCACCCTCGCCGCGGATACCCGTTCCGGGCTGCGGCCCAGCTTCAGCACCGCCGCCGCGCCCGCGGACGCCGAGCGCATGTTCGGTGAATTGGCTGCTTATTGCCGCAAAAACAACACCAATGCGGTTGAAACCGGCCGCTTCGGCGCCCATATGGCTGTTAGTCTGGTCAACGACGGCCCGGTGACGTTCCTGCTGCGCGCATGACGCGATCTCGGGGCTGAATATGCCTCGTCACGCCCTCGCCGACGCCTTGAATCCTCGCTCCAAGCGCACCACATCGCCCGCATCCAGCCTCCTTGACCGCGGTCGTGCTTCTTTCCGATCGATGCTTTGAACCACCCGCGCGCCGGCCCCGCCCACACCGACGCCCAGTCCCCGCCCCGGGGCTGTTATAATTACGGGTTCACTTTCCCACGGTGGCGCCCATGGCCAACGAACGTCAGGCTCCGCAGTCCGACATCAAGCAACTGATCAGCAAGGGCCTGGAGCAGGGCTATTTGACCTATGCCGAGGTCAACGATCACCTGCCCGACGATCTTGTTGATCCCGAGCAGATCGAAGACATCATCAGCATGATCAACGGCATGGGCATTGAGGTCCATGAAGTCGCGCCCGATGTCGATACCCTCCTGCTCGCAGACGGCGCCACCGGCGGCCGTGAAGTCGACGATACCGCCGCCGAAGAAGCCGCGGCCACGCTGACCGCGCTTGATGGTGAAGGCGGTCGCACCACCGATCCCGTGCGCATGTACATGCGCGAGATGGGCACGGTCGAACTGCTGACCCGCGAAGGCGAAATCGCCATCGCCAAGCGCATTGAGGAAGGCCTCGCCCAGATGATGCTGGCGCTGGCCAGTTTCCCTTGGTCGGTGCAACTGTTGCTCGAAGAATACGAACTGCACAAGGGTGGCAAAAAGCGTCTGGCCGACATCGTTGTCGGTTTCAACGACGTCGAGGAACCGGTCGAGGAAATTCCGGTCGCCGAGATCGCCGAAGACGCGCTCGAAGCGGAAGCCGAAGCGGAAGACGACGACGATGCTGCCGAAGAAGCCGGCCCGACCGGTCCTGATCCGGCCGAAGTCGCGCGTCGCATGGAAGCGCTGGCCGCGGGCTACCTCAAGTTCCAGAAGGCATACGCCAAGCAGGGCCCGGCCAACAAGGCCGTCGCCAAGATGCGTGAGGAAATGGCCGAGTTGTTCGTGACCCTCAAGCTGCCGCTGCCGCTGACCGACACACTGGTCCGCAAGCTGCGCGAAGTGCTGGGTCAAGTGAAGGAGCATGAGCGCCGCATCCTTGACCTCTCCACCCGCATCGCGCGCATGCCGCGCAAGGATTTCATCCGCGCGTGGGAAGGCAACCAGACCAACGTGGGCTGGGTCGACGAGATGCTGAAGCGCAAGCAGAAGTGGTCTTCGGGCCTGCGCGACGTGAAGGAACAGGTCATCGCCGAACAGGAAGCGACCATCGCCATCGAACAAGCGCTGTACCTGAACCTCTCCGACATCAAGGACATCAGCCGCGCGATGGCCTACGGCGATGCCAAGGCGCGCAAGGCCAAGAAGGAAATGGTCGAAGCCAACCTGCGCCTCGTCATCTCCATCGCCAAGAAGTACACCAACCGCGGCCTGCAGTTCCTCGACCTCATCCAGGAAGGCAACATCGGCCTGATGAAGGCCGTGGACAAGTTCGAATACCGCCGTGGCTACAAGTTCTCGACCTACGCGACGTGGTGGATCCGTCAGGCCATCACCCGCTCGATCGCCGATCAGGCCCGCACCATCCGTATCCCGGTGCACATGATCGAAACGATCAACAAGCTGAATCGTATTTCCAGACAGATGCTGCAGCAGTACGGCCGCGAAGCGACGCCGGAAGAGCTGGCGAAAGAAATGGACATGCCGGAAGACAAGATCCGGAAAGTTCTGAAGATCGCCAAGGAACCGATCTCGATGGAAACGCCGATCGGCGACGACGAAGACAGCCACCTCGGCGACTTCATCGAAGACACCAACGTCGAATCTCCGATCGAGAACACCGTCAATATCAATCTGTCGGAAACCGTTCGCGACGTGCTGGCCGGCCTCACCCCGCGAGAAGCCAAAGTGCTGCGCATGCGCTTCGGCATCGACATGAACACGGATCACACGCTGGAGGAAGTCGGCAAACAGTTCGACGTTACCCGCGAGCGCATCCGTCAGATCGAAGCCAAAGCCCTGCGCAAACTGCGTCACCCCAGCCGCTCCGAACAGCTGCGCAGTTTTCTCGATATCGAGTAATCAGCGTCACCGTCCGGTTTACAGAAGAAGCCCGCCGCAAGGCGGGCTTCTTCGTTGCGGCATCGCGTCGATATCTGATTGCAGCACGCGAATACGATGCCAGCCTCAGCCCCAAAACCTGTCATCGCAAACCAACGGCGATGGGCCTGCGTTCCGACCCATCGAATGCACTGAAGCGCATCTATTTCTTTGTTAAGATCGCAGCCACGGGCCTATAGCTCAATGGTTAGAGCGCGGGACTCATAATCCCTCGGTTCCAGGTTCGAGTCCTGGTGGGCCCACCATATACACCTCTCGCAACATCCCAAGACACCCCAAGATGCACGAAAAACCCCGGTATATCCGGGGTTTCTTGTTTCCTAACATCCCGGCCTGTCCTATTGCATCCCGTCGCCAAGTGAGTAAGGCTGTGAGTACAGCGGCGGCCTTGCCTCCGCCTTACTCACCCGGGCGTTACTACCCTGCTGACCGATACCAAGCTGCGCGCACTGAAGCCGAAAGCGAAGGTCTACCGTGTCGCAGACACCAATGGGCTGTGCATTGAAGTACGTACGACCGGCGCGAAGCTGTGGCGCTATCGCTATCGCTATCGCTACCGCTACGCCGGCAAGGCGAGCATGGCCGCTTTGGGCGAGTACCCGATGATGGGGCTGGCCGACGCGCGCGCCGAACGCGACCGGATGCGCGTTCTGGTGAAAGGCGGGGCGAACCCCGTGCATGTCGCCCGCGTCGAACGTGCCGCGCGGGTGGAGCGTGCGGAAACCACCTTCGCAGCGGTCGCCATCGAATTGCTGGCGAAGCGCGCAAAGGAAGGTTTGGGCGTCGGCTCCGTCAAACGCGAACGCCGCCTGATCGAAAAGGACTTGGCGAGCATCGGTGTCCTGCCTGTGGCAGACGTAACCGCCCCGGCCTTGCTCGCCGCGTTGCGCAAGCTGGAAAAGCGGGGCGTAGTTGAAACCGCCCACCGCGCGCGCACCTTGGCCGGGCAAGTGTTCCGCTATGCCATCGCCACCGGCCGCGCCAAGTACAACCCCGCCGCCGATCTGGCCGGCGCACTGGAGCAGCCCAAGGTTCAGCATTTCGCCAGCATCACGGAGCCGGCCAAGGTGGGCGAACTGCTGCGCACAGTGCAGGGCTACAGCGGCTCGCCGGTGACCGTGGCCGCCCTGCGACTGGCCCCGCTGGTGTTCGTGCGACCCGGTGAATTGAGACAAGCCCGGTGGGCCGATATCGACCTCGACGCCAGCGAATGGCGATTCATTGCCAGCAAGACCGGGACGCCGCATATCGTGCCGCTGTCGGAACAGGCGGTCGCCATCCTGCGCGACCTGCACCCGCTCACCGGGCGGAGCGAATACGTGTTCCCGGGGGTGCGCAGCGCGCGGCGGCCGATGAGTGAAAACACGGTCAACGCCGCGCTGCGGTATATGGGCATCGATGGCGACACGATGAGCGGCCACGGCTTCCGCGCGATGGCGCGCACGATCCTCGACGAAGTGCTGCAGTTCCGACCGGACTACATCGAACACCAACTGGCGCACGCCGTCCGCGACCCCAACGGCCGCGCCTACAACCGCACCGCCCACCTGCCGGAACGCCGCAAGATGATGCAGGCATGGGCCGACTATCTCGACCAGTTACGCGAGAACACCGGCAAGGTCTTGCCGATGACGCGCAAAGCATCCGGCGAAAGCCGGTAACAAGCGGCCGGCCGGGGTGTTACGAGCACCCCGGCCGTCCTCACCACAACCGTTCTAGAGAGGAACGATCATGGCTCACAGCAGATTATCAGACGCCCGCCCGACCACCGTAGACACCGGCTTTAGGGAGATACCTGCCGAGGGCATGCGCCTATTGGCTGTGTCCGCAGGGCTGGACAGCCGCACGGCCACACGCGAGGCGAGCGATCTAGAGGACGCCGTGCGCCGCGTGCTGGCCGGATCGATCGAAGCTGGGACAGACGGCAGCACCGCGTATCTGTGCGAGTTCGCGTTAGAGACGGCCAAGGCGTTGCGGGAAGCGGCCGGGGGCGATGGATGACCCATAGCGCACCGTTACGGCCTGCTACGCTCAGGGTGTGCAATGTCATGTGCCGCGCACCCGTGGCTGCGGCATCGTCATTCAAGGATTGGAGGAGGCCACTGTGAGCGAAGAAAAGCCCATAAATCCATTCATCCGGAAATTTATCGGGTTCTGCGATCAGGAGGCTGAGCGCATCACCACGGATCTGATCAAGGATCTTGAGACACGCGAATCCTTGCCTATGAAGTTCTCAAAGGACGATGCGCGCTTTATCTCATGGGCTCTTTCCGATGAGCTGGCCCATTTCTTCTGGCACGCGATCAAAGCCCACATCGATGACCCGGACGGACTGAAAAGACTTAACCGAATTTCCTCCAAAGTTGCGGCAAGGAAAAGCGCCGCCAAGCGCTTCACAGGCTCGACAAAACAACGTTTTCTTGAGCTCGCGCTAGAACAGAACCGACGCAATCCCGCACTATCGAAAGGCGCGGTCGCCGAAATGTTCGCTAGAGACAATCCCGGGGCGTCCGTCACCACCTTGCGTCGATATTTGGCCGCTATTCCCAACGAAGGGGAGGACTGAGCAGCTCAATCCACGATTGAGCAGTTCCGTCGTGATACCCGCGCCGATGCAGCAACGGCACGCTGTCCAGCCATAGCCCGGACAGTTTCCGGGCATCGCGAGCAGCACCAAGATGGCCCACATCCCCGCCCTTCCCGATTCCGGGCTAACGCTCGAACGTCTCCCGCAAGTCAAAGCCCGTACCGGCCTGTCCCGGTCTGAGATTTACCGCAAGGTTGCGCTGGGCGACTTCCCCAGCCCGATCAAGCTGGGCGAGCGCGCCAGCGCATGGCCGGAACATGAGGTCACGGCTTGGATCGCGTCACGTATCGCCGCACGCGATGCAAGGACCGGCCGTTAACCGGGGGCGCGGCAGACCATGCAGGCCCCCGCTAGAAGCGCACCAATTGACGCACACGGCGCGCGCGTGCCGTTCGGCAGCACATGGCGGGGTGGCACCGCATGAAGCCCCGCAGCCGGTCAAAGCACAAAGGGCGAAGGGAGTCGGGAACCTTCACGGCAATCCCTCACAACGTCCAAGACTCAGCCAACTGGCGGCAGGCCAGCGGGACGGCTATCAAGCTGCTGTGCGACATCGCGCGGCAATTCAACGGACGGAACAACGGCGATCTATGCGCCTCGCTGTCGGTGCTGAAGCCCAAGGGTTGGACATCCCCGGAAACAGTCACACATGCGGCACGGGAACTGCGGCACTTCGGATTCATCACGTTGACCCGACAAGGCGGCCTCTACCTTGGCGCAAACCTCTATGCGTTGACCTGGCATCCCATCCACGAATGCGGCGGGAAGCTCGATTGTGCGGCAACGGCTGTCGCATCCGGCGAGTGGAAACAGCCCAAACCGCCATTCATCCGGCCCGCGAAAAATCGCAAGCCCTATACGCCATCCGTAGCAGACCAGTACGCCAACCGTATCGACAGCCCGGAAATGAGGCCTTGACCGCTACGCCATCCGTATCGAAAACGACGGTTTCAAGCCCTCGCCCCGCTACGCCATCCGTACACCTTTATAGATTCTTACCAAGCGGCAGCGTGTTTGTGCCCGTCTCTGGCTGTCACTGCTTTGGCGTGTCGACTCACTGCGCACTGTTTTTGACGTGGAAAAAGACAGCCCACATGGCGAGGCGGCACGATGACTGACGGCTATCTGTTCAAAGACCGGGAACACATCGCCGGACGGCAACGGCAGCGACGCGCACGCATGGCCCGAATCGACTACTGCCCCAGCCCGGACGCCTTGGCCTTGATCGAAAGTCGACGCACACGCTACGGCCCGACCAACAACAACAGCGGCATCCTCGATACGATCATTGCCGAATGGGCCGTATTGGCGTGTCTAAAACAGACTGAAATAGACAAGCCCAAGAGTCCGGCAACATCCCCCGGAATTGCTGACCAATACGCGCGCATGCGAATAACTTCGGATTCTGAGACAAGTACGCACGCGCGTGCGACTTCGGACAAGTTGGCAGAGTGCGCAGGCGTGTGGGCGGGAGCAAGTCCGGCAGCACCGGAACTACCCGACGCATCGCAGGCGCGTGCGCCCGCGAATGAGTTCGATCTGAGTCATGCCAACCCCGCACACCCAACCGCAGGGGCAGCAGCCGCACCGGAATTTATCGACGCCTCTACACGCGCGAATGAGTCCGGGTTCTGTCACCCCACCCGCGCAGGCGCGCACGCGAACAACTCCGGCAGGCTACCCGTCGGGGCGAATCAGGGGCGCGTGCTCTGTGGCGCTAAACGACGGCGTGACGGCCAGCCGTGCCAAGCCTTGAGTGTTCCCGGGAAGCGTCGGTGTAAGTGGCACGGCGGGGCGTCCACCGGCCCTAAAACTGCTGAAGGACGCGCTCGGTCTCACGCGAACCTGCGACAGCACCGCCGATAGACGAAGCCATTGCATCATTTGATGTGATGAATCGATAAGGGGTAGACTTGTCCACTATTACACTTAGTGTAATAAGGTCATTGACACTACCATGCTTTTAGGCTATCCTACATACCCATGAACGTGGACTTTGAAGATGCCTCACTTGAGAGGCTTGAGGCTGACCCCGCGTTCACCGCGGGCTACGACGCCGCAATCGTTAAAGCGTTTCGGAAGAGAATGCAGCTCATTCGAGCGGCGTCTGATGAGCGCGCTTTCTATGCGCTGAAATCGTTGCACTACGAAAAATTGAAAGGAGACAAGGACGGTCAAAGCTCGATGCGACTAAACGATCAATGGCGGCTGCTCTTGCGGCTACAGCAGGATGCAGACGGCAAGACAGTCGTGGTCATTTCAATCATCGACTATCACTAACCTTTCACAAGGGATAAGCCTATGAACACTGTTGCCGAAATTTTCCCGCCGGGCGAGTTCCTTCGAGAGGAACTGGAAGCACGTGGCTGGTCGCAGACTGAACTTGCGGAAATCATTGGCCGCCCGGTGCGCCTGATCAATGAAGTGATCGCCGGCAAAAAGGCCATCACCCCGGAAACGGCGATCCAGTTGGGCGACTCGTTGGGTACTGGTCCAGAGCTGTGGATGAATCTGGAAAGTCAGTACCAGCTTTCTAAGGTTCGCTCAACCGACGGCTTGATCGCCCGCCGTGCGAAGCTCTACGAGCGCTTTCCAGTGCGCGAGATGATCAAGCGTGGCTGGATTGAGGGCACAAAGAGCATTGAAGTCCTTGAACAACAGTTTCTGGATTTCTTTAACGTCGAAAATTTAAGCGGGGAAATTCCCTTCAGCCATGCAGCCAAAAAGACCGATTCCCACGACTTGCCTACCATGCTGCAGATTGCTTGGCTTTTCAGAGCGCGCCGCATTGCTTCGGAACAAGTAATCGCACCGTATACCGAGGAACAGTTGCGCCAAGCTTTGCCTCGCCTGTCAGCACTGTTGTCGGCGCCGGAAGAAACGAGGCATGTCCCTCGTATATTGGCAGAGTGTGGGGTGCGCTTTGTGGTAGTCGAACCCATCCCCGGCACCAAAATAGATGGAGCATGTTTCTGGCTGACTGATGCTCAGCCGGTAGTGGCTCTCTCGTTGCGGCTAGATCGGATAGACAATTTTTGGTTTGTGCTACGTCATGAACTGGAACATGTCCTGCAACGCCATGGGCAGGGCGACTACATCTTGGATCAGGATTTGGAAGGGACCGCTGCTGATCAGGTCAATGATGAGGAAATTGTAGCCAATGCTGTAGCGACTGAATTTTGCGTATCGCAGAATGAAATAGCCGGATTCATAGCGCGCGTTGCGCCATTTTTTAAAGAAGAGCGCGTTTTGCTATTTGCTCAGCGGCTTAATGTACACCCAGGAATTGTTGTCGGCCAATTACAGCGTCGGCTAGGTAGGTATGACCTATTCCGAAAGCACCAAGCCAAGGTTCGGCAATTCATCACATCCTCCGCTGTTACAGACGGCTGGGGCGTGATTCACACTACATAACACGAGTACATTGCCATGTCGGGTTATTCAAATGCAGTCAAAGATTACATTGAGCGCTACAAGGCTGAGGTTGGTTCCGATGGATTGCTAGATCCTCACGCAGTCGCCGAGTGGGCGTACCGTAGGGGATTACATAAGCCAAACTTGACCACTGTCATAGACGCGATTGCAACCGATATCGCTCAAGTTTTCCGCGAAGAATATCGCACGGATAGCCACGGACGCCGCTATCGCGCCAAACACGCGGCGCGAGAAAAGCGCGGCACGAAATCTATCTCTCTATGGGCAGACATGGATGATCCCAATGCGCCCCACACTCACTTCCAGAAGTCATTTGCGCAGAGGCGTCATCAAATTGTTGACGACTGCGTGCAACTAGCCACCGACGTTGATGTCTACAACGACAAACGCAGCCCGGCCGATCCGATACAGGTCCCGCTCGATTTCACCCTGGACGTGGCCGAGTTGCAGCAGCTGCCGCGCAAGGCGGCCTAGTTGCGAGCATCATCCGGCTATCTGAAAGCTCAGACGGGCGCCATCGGCAGAGGAGCATGGAAGTGTGGCAACTCTAGTATGAGAGCCGGAAACCAAGTCCTGTGGCTCATTTAGGAAGAAATAAAAAAGGGCCAGCTTTTCAGCTGGCCCCGGTAGCTCACCGCCCAAGGGCGGGTACAGGTCTCGTAAACACAGTGTTTACGGTTAGGTGGACCTATGTCAAGAAAAATTTCCAACTTACCCACAGGGTTATCCACAGCTTATCTGCAACGCTCTATTTTAAAGTGTGCTAATTTTGTGACTGCGGTACGCCCTGGTAGCTCAACTGGATAGAGTACAGGTCTCGTAAGCTCGAGGTTGTGGGTTCGAGTCCCACCTGGGGCGCTTTTTGCACCGCGATAGCAATACAACAGGGGTTACGACCTTGGAGGCCGCCGACAGGCGGCCTCTTCCTTTATGCGCTAGCGGCTGTTCCAATTTGGAACACATCCGAATTTCAAACGGATACGCCACCGCTTGCGCACTATCAGGTATCGCTAAGCGTTAACAGGGCGCGTGGTGGCAACGCGAACTAATCAAACTCGCCCTATAGCATGTGTTTTTTATCAAGCGGGCAGCGTCTGCATCAAAGATGGGCAAGTCCGCAGAAAAGTGAGTAAGTTTGTGAGTAATGGCCGCGCTTGAATGAAATCAAACCTATTTAAATCAAAAGGTTAATCATACTATTCGGTTTCTGGTGGGCCGAAACAAACCGCTCTCGGTGGTATTGCGAAACCCCCTTACTTTGCAGGGTTTCCGCGAATTTCCCTTTGACTTGGTGCGCGCTTTACATCGCGCGTTTTGGCGAATTTTTCGCCAAATTCTCTCTCTCTTTCTCTGTCGCCTTGGACTTCATGAAAGCCGAGTCCAAGCGATCATTTTTCGATTCCCTTGCAGATCAATGATTTAAGCTTGGACTCGGGAGAGTGGTTTTTTGCGATGATTGCCTATCCGGCAGGATGCCAACGACTCACTGCCGCACGTCATTCGGTCTCAGGGTCAGGGCATGAGTAGAGCAGCAGGTTACGTCGTTCGTCTTTCTCACAACAGGCAGCGGGTCTTCGACAATTTCCCCGAGCACGGTGAATTTGCCGAGGCCGTCCCTGAGTTCGAACATAGTCGGAATGTTCCGCTGGTGTGCTTCGTGGTCTCGGAAGGCGACCAAATCACTCATATCTGCCTCGGTTCGAGGGGGCGGACAGCGGGGACGTCTCTGAGGCACCTCAACATGAGGGGCTTCCATGAGATTGGCCGTGCCATCCCGGTTGCCCACATTACTGGACAAATTCCTTCGGCGAGCAGGAAACGAGTGGCCGAAACGCTGCATACCGGGGGCTTGCTTTCACCCAAAGCGTTCGAGGAGTTGGTGATTGTCGTCAGCCAACTGTCGCCGGATACGGTTCCCATCCTGGCCAAGTACCGAAAAGAGCGACTGGAGAGAATCGCCAGCCTGCCGGACCCCGTCCGGTACGCGTTGGCTCAGCAGAAGGAAGCCCTGCTGACCGCGATGGCGATCGCCGGGATCGATCGAGCCGAAATTCAAGGATGGGACTTCCAGAAAGATACCGGACCGGTGTCCTTCCTGTCCGGCCTCACCGATGTTCGGCTGCGTGAAGACCAGGTGATCGTCAACGATCTTTCAGTGCTTCCCGGGCATGAGCAGATCGCGTCGGCGATCCACGGCTCGACGGTCTTCGAGAATCGTCAAAGCCGGCTCACGGTCGTCCTTGCGAATCGTCTGCCGCTGGAGGAACAAACCGGCGCCGACCTGATCTATTTCAACGAGACCTTCCAGTGCTTCTTGCTGGTGCAATACAAGAGGATGGAAAAGGAAGGCGACGAGCACGTGTTCCGCTTCCCCAATGACCAACTGACGGAAGAAGTCGCTCGCATGGACACCCTGCTGTCCGAAATCTCGAAGATTACGGACGATGATGAAGCCGACGGGTTTCGGTTCAGTCGCAACCCGTTCTTTCTGAAGATCTGCCCACGCATCGTGTTCGATCCGGACAACATCAGGCTTTCCATTGGGATGTATCTCCCGCTGGACTATTGGAAACGGCTATCCGCGCATCCCGCGCTTGTCGGGCCGCGCGGTGGAACACGGTTGTCCTACCGGAACGTTCGGAGATATTTCGACAACACCGAATTCGTCACGATCGCCTCGGGCGGCTGGGTCGGCACGAACCTCCAGCAGTCCGCGAAGCTGGTCGAAGTGATCCGTGCGACGATCCAGTCTGGTCGCGCCGCGGTGATTGCGATCAATCAGGAACTCGATGATCGGCACCGTCGCCAGGACGAGGAGTGACCCTTCACCGGCCAACGATGAAGCACACAGGGTACTGTTGCAATTGATGAAAGCTGAGAATTGTCAACAAAGAACCCCTGCGCCAAATCGACCAAGACAACTGCTCTCTGCGGACCCGACGACCCCTGCATTTCGCAGGAGTTTCGCGTTTTAGCCTTGGTCTTGGCCCTCGCGGCATGTCGGACGATTTGGCGAAACTACGCTAAATTCTCTCTCTCCGTCTCCGGCCTATTGGACTTCATGCTTGTCAAGTGCAAGCGCCGTTTTTCGATTTCCTTGCAGATCAATTGGTTACGTTTGGTATCGGGAGAGCGGTTTTATGGGGTCAATGCCTGCCTAGCGCAATACAAACCGTGAGCGTGAGCGTGCGCGTGTATCTGGGATAGCAATTTAAACCGGTGCGTAGTGGAACGAAATCATTAAAGAGAGCCTTTGAAAGGTGAGCTCAGCACATTAGGGTGCACTCGCCACTCCCGTTCACGTAATTGCCAATGAGATCCCGCAATGCTGTTATTTCTGGCGAGCGGGACAATCGACATGCTTTGCATAAACGGTGTGTTTGCGGCCATACCCTACAAATAATTTACGCAAAAAATATGCCGAAGTACAACGATGTGCATATCGTCTTTACCGAGACGTATCCGACACTTACCAGCCAGCTAATGAGCACCTGATTTTCCTCTGGATTTTCTAGGATATGTATAACCCTACTCTGTTCGATAGATGTCGCACAGCCCGCTGTCGTGGCAGCGCGATCATCCGCTGACAAACTTTTGTTGGCATCCAGAGTTCCGGCAGTTCGCTGATTGTTTTTTCGAGGATATTCCAATGCCGAACTGGCTGATCGCCGTGTGCGCGTTTTCCGTCTGCATGGCGGCCGCGTATCTGCTGTACGTGATTCTGAAACCCGAAGATTTCTGAGACTTTCGACATGAGCGAATTCATTTTGGCGATGGTGTTGGCCGTCGCGCTTGGTTGGCCGTTGGGCCGCTACATGGCGCGGGTGATGCGCGGCGACGCGGCGCCCGGCGACGGATTATTCGCGCCCGCCGAGCGTCTGCTGTATCGCATGCTGGGTGCGGGCGCGCAGGGCGGTATGTCCTGGCGCGGTTACGCGGTGAATTTCCTGTTCGCGAATATGGTGCTCGGGGTGATGGTGTGGGGCCTGTTCATGGCGCAGGGTGTGTTGCCGCTGAATCCGGATCAGGTTCCGGGGATGAAGTGGGACCTCGCGCTGCACACGATGGTCTCGTTTCTGACCAACACCAATCAGCAGCATTATTCGGGCCAGGCGCAGCTGTCGTATCTGTCGCAGATGGTCGGCATCGTGGGTTTGCAGGTCATCACGCCGATGTTCGGGCTGGCGGTGCTGGTCGCGACGCTGCGCGGGTTGTTCGGTGGACGCGAGGCGATGCCATCGACCGGCGAAGTACAGCAAGTCGCCGCATTGGAAGGTCAGGATCGCGATGTCGGAAACTTCTGGGTCGATATCACCCGCGCTACGCTGCGTATTCTGCTGCCGCTGTGTCTGCTGTGGTCGCTGTTGCTCGCGTCGCAGGGCGTTCCGTCGACGCTTGCGCGCGGTGCCGATGTCACCCCGATCGACGCCAGTGCAGGCATGGCATCGCAGCACATCCCGGTAGGGCCGGTTGCACCGATGGTGGCAGTGAAACAGCTCGGCACCAATGGAGGCGGCTGGTACGGGCCGAACAGCGCGGTAGCGCTGGAGAATCCGACGCCGTTTTCCAACCTGCTGCAGACGTTGGCGATCATCCTGTTGCCGGTGGCGATCGCATTCATGGTCGGGCCGTTCACCGGCCGGCGCAGATTCGGTACCTTCGTGTTCGCCACGATGCTGTTCATGTCGCTGATGTCGACCGGCGCGGCGATGCTGGCCGAAAATGCCGGTGGCTCAACCCCGATGGCGATGGAAGGCAAGGAAGTGCGCAACGGCGTGCTGCCTTCGGCGTTGTGGAGCGCGTTGACCACGCAGACCTCGAACGGTTCGGTCAACGCGATGCACGATTCGATGGCGCCGCTGACCGGCGGCGTACAGATCGCCAACATGCTGGTGAATTCGATCTGGGGCGGCATCGGCTGTGGCATGCTGCAGTTCATCGTGTATCTGCTGCTGGCGGTGTTTCTCGCCGGTTTGATGACCGGACGCACGCCGGAATTGTTCGGCCGCAAGATCGAAGCGCCTGAAGTACGGCTGCTTGCGCTGCTGATTCTGCTGCAGCCGCTCGCCCTGCTGGGATTCACCACCGCAACTGTGGCGATGCCCGCATTGACGGGCCATTCCAACCCCGGCTTCCACGGTCTGTCGCAGGTGTTTTACGAATATACGTCGGCGTTCGCCAACAACGGCTCCGGTTTCGAGGGTCTCGGCGACAACACCGTGTGGTGGAACATCACGACTGCAATCGTGCTGGCACTGGGCCGCTTCCCGGCGCTGCTGGTGCCGCTGATGGTCGCCGGGTTTCTTGCGAAGAAACGCGTCGCGCCGGAAAGCGCCGGCACGCTGCACGTGGAGACGCCGACCTTTGCGATCACGCTGGTCTCGATCATCGTGATCCTGACCGTTTTGCAATTCCTGCCCGCACTGGTGCTCGGCCCGATCGCCGATCACCTGCAGCTTTCGTCGCTTTGAGGTCCGTATGCAATCCTCTCCCCATCTGGGCACGCATCGCCGTGCCGCCATCGCCGGGCTCGACGGCGCCGCTGTCCGCTTCGCCTGCCGCGAGGCCGTGCGCAAGCTTTCGCCCAGGCACGCGATCAAAAGTCCGGTCATGGCGATCGTGCTGCTGGGCACCTTGATTTCGGCGCTGATGACCGTCACCGGCCATGCCCCGCTCGGCTTCGGTCTGGCGGTGAGCGCGATCCTGTTGGTGACGGTCTTGTTCGGCAACTTCGCCGAAGCCGTCGCCGAAGCGCGCGGACGCGGGCAGGCAGCCTCGCTGCGCGCCGCGCGCAGGGA
>JAYUIZ010000556.1:0-1831 GCA_043765595.1 Lysobacter sp.
CCGACATGGTCAGTTCCGCCAGCCCGCATTACGGTAGCGTGAAGGTTTACGCCAACGCGCAGGACATCGACGCGCTGAAAGATGCCGGCTACGAGAACAACCGCAAGACCTCACTGGTCCCGATCTATGGCGATATGCGCAATCCGCTTGAGGTCGCCTATGACCGCGCCGGCCCCGCACATGGCATCAGCACCTTCACCGGCTCCGCCGGCAGCCCCTCGATCATGACCGAGGCCAACCGCAATACCGCGAACAGCTACGATCCGATGATCGACAAGTACCGGGACGATATCGGCGGCCTGCGTTCGGGCGTCACCCAAGGCGCCGACAAGGTGCGCGACGCCGGCGAATGGATCAAGGACAAGTTCTCGCAGACCGACACACAGGTGAATCCACGCACCGCTCCGCTGTTCGGCGACGACAAGGGATTGACGTCGATGTATGCGTCCCTGCATGGCGCCAATGTGCCGGTGGACCAGCTCGACAACCGCGCCATCGCAGCCGCGGTGCCGGTCGCGGCCCGCGACCTGGGTGGCGATGTCAGATCCGCTGCGCTGAGTGCCGACGGCAACACGCTGTGGATGTCGAATCGTTCCGACATGTCCGATCCTTCGGCAAAAATCGCCGCGCAGACGACAGTGCCCGAACGGCTGCCCAGTCTTGCCGAGTCATCCGGCCGGTCGGCTGAGCAGGCCCAGTCGGAGACCAGGACCGCGCAGCTCTCGAATCCGGAACAGGAGCAGCCGCAACGCCAAGCGGCCATGCGCGCCTGAGCGTCCACGCTCGTCTGCATAACTCGCAGACTCGACGGCCTGGTATCGAGCGATCGATCCAGGCCGTTTTCGTTTCAGGCGTTCTTACCCGCGATTTCGACTTGCGATGTTCCATTCCGTCAGCTTGAGCTTGTCAGCTTGAGCTTGTCAGCTGGAACTTGTCAGCTGGAACTTGTCAGCTTGAGCTTCTCAGCTTGAGCTTGTCAGCTCGAACCAGCTTTCACCAACAGATGCTTGGCCATCTGACCGTGCATATAGCCGATGCCGCACACCAGATGCAGGGTCGCGAACAACAGGGCGACGCCGGTCACGAACACCAGCGGCAGCGCCATGTAACCCATCGACGTACCGAAGATGCCGTCCTGCACGCCGAGGAACACCCAGCCGCCGAAATCGGCGTTGACGTCCGCCCATCCGAACAGGACCGCCATCGGCGCTGCGATGAAACTCAGCGATGTGCTCAGCAGGCTGATCGTGATCGTGAAGTAGAGGATGCCCAGCGGCAGCATCAGCAGCATGTAGAGCAGCGTCGTCCAGGTGCGCGGGTCGGCGAACATCTCGCCGATGCGGGTCATCCACGGTTTGCCGCGACTGCTGTACAGCGGCCGGCGCGGCATGCGTTCGCCCAGCATCACTTCGACGATGCGACCTTCCAGCAGCGAGAACATCCGCACCGAGCCCAGGAACAGGATCGCGAACGGGATGCCGATGATCAGGATCGCCAGTCCCACCGACAGCGAAAGACCGGTGACCACCCAGGTGAAATAGAAGATGCCGGTGGCCAGCGACAGCAGCATGTAGAAAAGCGCGGCGTAGGTGCGCGGCTCCGCGATCACGCCGAAGAAACGCCCGAACAGCGAGCGGTGCGGACGCGGCGGCGGGGTGCGCAGCGCGGCCTGCACCTTCACTTCGGTGTCGCGATAGATGTCGGCGACCTCGTCGGGCGCACCGTAGCTCGACGCCACCTGCGCGATGACCTGCGCTTCGCTCATGCTGGGGTTCTCGGCCATTTCCGAACGCAGATATTCCTCGGCGTCGTACAGCGCGTCCTGGATCAG
>JAYUIZ010000557.1:0-5055 GCA_043765595.1 Lysobacter sp.
TGCTTAGGGGCATTCAGTTGACGTTGATCCCCGTTGCCCCATCCGCGCGCCAGTGCCATTTTTGCCAAGCGCCTCAAGCAAGCGCGCGAGCGTTTGGGCGTATCGCAGCGGCAGCTTGGCGACTTGCTTGGGCTAGGTAAGCAGGTGGGCAGCACGCGCATCAACCGATATGAGCAACAGGCGTCGTTATGCGATATGGAGACCGCTGCGCGCATTGCACGGGAACTGGGTGTGCCCTTGGCCTATCTGTTTGCCGAAAGCGATGCGCTGGCTGCCATCATCTTGGCCTTCGCAGAAATGACTAAAACTGAGCAAGCCAAAATGGCGGCGGAGATGACCGAAAAGGTCGCCACGCGGAAAACAAAAGCCGCAAAGACTGATTGAGTTCGGCTACGGTTTTTTTTGCGCGCGTCCGGTTTCCCTACAGGGAGAGCAAAAGCAACAGCTAGGTTATCCAGAGCATCCCCCTGGCCTTTGCCCTTCCGTCTTGGGTTCGCTGCGCTTCCCCGACGACGGAAGGGCAAAGTCTTCCCCTACCCGATTTTAGTCGAGTCGAGGACTTTGCCCCGCCGTCGTCGACCACTCGGCTTTAGCCTTGTGGGACGTTAGTCGGGCATGGTGCTTTAACTGCCTTGCACCACAGACGAGTTCACGCGAGCAATCGCGCCGGGGCCGGGTCTCGCCACCGGTTTTGGCCGGCGTCTTTCCGTTGGGCTCACCCCGTGGCTCGACCGTCGCCGAGCGCTTTCCTTCCTAGCCCTACGCTATGACAACCGGAACGAGACGGGGCACACGACCTGGGCCAGTATTGAGCCACTCCCAGGGCCTCCGCGACGCGTGGATTGTCTAGCTGGTGCGGGTTGCAGTCCCCCCGCTTCAATGCGTGCGTGCCCACGGTGTGGTTAACCAAGCTAGGGTTTCATTCCTAGCGCCCGTGTTACCTGGTGCGCACCCCGTCATTCCACGGGCGTCGTCATACGGCAACCATCCAAGCCGGAGCCTTTGATAGTGTCCAGGAGCGGGAGAAGTGTGAGGGAGTTGCGGAATCCAGGGGATTTGTTAGGCTCTTTTCAGGGGCCGCCGCCTGGGTTTGCAGTCCTACCTGCCTAACCCGCTCCCGAGAAGTCGCTATCTCCGGAGCCGCTTTAGACAACTTATAACGCCTCGCCAGCTTGTCAATGGCGGGGCGTTATTTTGAGCAACGCGGCAGTCCTTGCATCTCATTAGATCGTGAGACGGAAGCTTCGGTATAACGTTATATGGCTTGTTTTTGCTTGGTTCGGCCACACGTTGTAGGCGGTTGAATGCCCTTAAGCAAAACGCGTCAACAGCAGTTGACACGAATTGCTTGCCACCAGATACTATGTCGGTAACTCGGTGCCCCAAAGGCACCTTACTATCGGTGTCCCAAAGACACCTACCTAGAGAAGGACGCCGACGGCGTCCTTCTCACTTTCTGACGGGTGAAAAGTGGGCAAGGTTGCCGTTTTCGTTGATGCGGGATATTTCTGGGTCCAAGCGGGCCTAGTAGTCCATGGGGTCAAAAGTGCCCGCGATAGTGTCTCTGTCGATTACTCGTCTCTTCGACAAGAAGTGCTCGAACAGGCAGCTGCGCAGTTTCCAAATGCTGACCTGCTACGGGTGTATTGGTATGACGGTCCTGGCGGGCATGGCACAAAGACTTCAACGCATCACTCAGTTGATGAGTTGGATGATTTTAAGCTTCGCCTCGGCACTCGAAATGGATACGGAGACCAGAAAGCAGTTGATGGACTCATCATTGCCGACTTGATTGGTCTGGCGCAATCCAAAGCCATTTCAGGCGCTATTATTCTCTCCGGCGACGCTGACCTCACTCCTGGCGTCATTGCCGCGCAAGGCCTTGGAATACGTGTTCATTTGCTTTCAATGGGCCCGGCGAACGCCACCTCCCCCTTCTTGCGGTCCGAGGTGGACCACAAAGCGCATTGGGCAGACCCTACTGTCCAGAAGTTCGCAAGCGCATTGGCGCCACGCCCAGTGGCCGCCGGTAACCAAGCGGTTGCCCCAATAGCACCCGCCGCAAATAATGGCGGCAACGAACTCGGGGAAGTGGCTACCAAGATTTTTCAAGAGTTCACCGTTGATGATCAACCGATAGCGCTGGAAAATGGACGGCTTCCACGTCAAATAGACGGAAAGCTTCTTTTCTCAGGCGGGCGAAAGTTGGGGAGAGACTTGACGCCCCCGGAGAAGCGCGAGATACGCAAATCTTTGCTCGACTTGATAGCTGGGAAGCCGGGTGGCAATCCCTGCTAAGAACCTATCCCCAAGCTCTAAAGTTTGGGCGGGCGCGGCTTTTTAGTCTGTTCTTCAACTGAAGGTGCCGGCGCTGCCCACGGTGCGGGCGGCATCGTGGGCGTTGCTCCTGGTGTCGGTTTGGGCTGCGGCTTTCCAGCGAAGTCATGCGGCACTGGCGGGTTTTTCTGCCAAGTCGCCATGAAAGCTTGCTGCTTGCGCTCAAAGCCTTGAACGGCGACTTTTTGCGCGGACCCTGTAGCCTCGCGCTCCTTCCTGGTGTGCGCTTCCTTCTTCCGTGCTTTGGCTTCTTTCTCGCGTAAGTCACGCAGCCGCTTAGGCTCCGCACCTGTGAGCTTCATCATCAGCCGGTCGGTTCGGTTGGTCTCTAAATCGTGCTCGGCGCCGGCTCGACGCTGCGCCCGTCGCACCGTGCTGTTTTGGGCATCGTTGTGCTTGACCTTGGCGCGCTTGTGCTGCCGCTCGCGCACTCGTAGCACTCGGCCAGAGGTTAGTAGGTCGCGCCCCTTCGCGCGCTCCCAAGGATCCGAATGTTGGCGCGCTGCTTCCAACGCGGTGCGAATGAGCTGGGCCACCATATCATCCAGGTCACGTAGCCAGCGCTCACCAGCTTTTGCCAGCTTCTCGCCTTGCTTGGTGCCGTCGCCCGTTAGGCGCGTGCGGACGCTTCCACCACCCACCGCTGGCGGGCGTGGGGCACGCGCTACGCGCGCGCTAGAGCCTTGGGCCTTCGGCCGGGCAGCTGCCGCCACTGGCGGCGTGCCGAGTTTCGCCAAGCGCTCGCGGCGCTTCTCTCTTTGCTCGGTCAGGTCGTCCATGTTCACGGGTTCCCTGGCTTCTGCTCGAAGCTGCTGCACCGGACTACCGGCACCGTAATGTCTCGGTTCATCGCCCCGCAATACACGACCAGCTCCGATTGATTCGGCGGCTCTCCCTCTGCCACTGGGAAGGCCAAGGTTAGGCATGTCGAGTGAGCGCACCGCAAGCAACGGCTGCCGCCCATCGTCGGGTTTTCGGACTCGGACAACATCGCGCGCAGCTCTGTCGATAGTGGGGGCGCGTGGGCGCTGTCCATTGAATGCTCTCCTTGGGAGTTGTGGGGGCTTAGGTGCTGTGTCGTAGCTGGGTGCCATCAGGCGGGCTTCCGCACGCGCTTGTTCCGCTGTTTCGTTCCAGGCTTTTTGCCTTTCGACATTTTCAGCGCGGATGACGGTGGCGTTATAGGCGGCGTTTGCTTTGCTGCCGCCTTCGTGGATGGTTGGGGTGCGGTCGAGCACCTGGGCGGCGGCCATGTCGCCGCGCTGGGCTGCGTCATTGGCTTGCTCTGCTAAAGAGCGGTGGTCGATACGGGCGTCATGCCCGGACTTCGCAAGGGCCGCGTTAGCGTGAGAGGCCCATTGCTCGCGCCAGGTCTCCACTAGCGCCCACTCATTCCAGGCGCGTTGCTTGTTGCCGAACCCTGCCCCATCGGCGGAAAGCTCGCGCATGGTTAGCAACACATGGGCGTGCGGGTTATGGCTGTCTAAGTGGTGAAATGCGACATCGGCCACCATGCCGGCGTCTACAAACTGCGAGCGCACGAAGTCGCGGGCCAGCACTTTCATCTCATCGCGACTCAGTTCCACCGGTAGGGAAAACTCAACCTCACGGCAAACCTGTGCATCCTTGCGCTTCTCCGCTTCTTCCACGCGGTTCCATAGCTCTGAACGGTCGGAGCACCAAGCAGGCGCACCAGCGGGCGCGAGAATTTCCGCGCCGTCGATTCCTTTTTTATGCGTGTAATCGAACCGCAGGTTTATCGTTGGCCTTCGGTCAACCAAAACAACGCCAGCACGATATGCAGCGGAGCCGACGGCGCTACGACCCTGCGAGCGGCCGATTATTTTTGCGTGAAAATGAAAGTTAGCCATGCGAACCGAGATTTTGTTTTTTCTTTTGCTCTTGTTGTTGTTTCTGCCCCCGGCAGGGCGCGCACATCACGAAGTGATGTATAGGTGCGCACTTGCTGGGCTTCGCCGCTCGTGAACCGCTACGGCATCGCTGCGCTCTGCCTCCTTTATCAGTGAATAGAAAACGGCCCGCTTGTCAAACGCCAAACCTTCAATAACCTGGAGTAAAGCCGCGAGCAAAAGAGCATGTAATGACTAAACTGCAAGAGAAAATCGACAGCACAGCCACACGTCTTGCTCAACTGAAAAACCAGCAACGACTAAAAGACCAAGCTGCTGCCGCACGGGAAAAGAAAGCTAAGCGCCGCGAGCTGGCCAAGTCCGTTGCAAGCATTGCCAGGCAAGAAGACGCCCACAGAAAAATCGTTCTAGGTGGCTTGACCATCGCGGCAAATGCGGATGCCTGGGACCCGGCGGAAATAGTCGGCGCGTTGCTCTTCATGGGCGAGCGGTTCGCAGGACAGCCGGCGCTGCTCAATCAGTGCAGAGAAAAGGGCATCAAGCACCTGGAAGCCCGCGAAGCCGCACGACAGGCGGCGAAATGAGCCGGCTATGGCGCTGGCTGTTCGGTGCCCGACATGCCGAACCTCGGCAGTCATCGCCAGCCAGGCACCTCGACGACGACGGACTAGAGAACTATTTGGATTACCAAGAAGCGCCGCGCGTGCCGCCGGCCGTGCTTGACGCTGAAAAACCCCGCTCTTAACTGGATTACATGAACATGAAAAGCCCGCGCCGCCACCCTCTTGCCATTGCTTGCACGCAGGCCCACGGTTTTAGTCTTCTTGAAGTCTCGCTGGCCCTTGCT
>JAYUIZ010000558.1:0-1829 GCA_043765595.1 Lysobacter sp.
CAGCGCGCCGGGCGCGGCGTTCACCGGCATCATTGCTACCGCGCTGACCATCGCCAGCCCGCCCGCTGCGGCGAGCGCCATCCTCGGCATTGCCGCGGCAGGCGGCGCGAAGACGCTCGGCAAGATCGTCGTTGGCGCGGGCGGCAGCATCGCCATCGGATTGATCGGCGCTTTCGCCGGCATCTGGCTGGGCCTGCGCAGACAGTTGAAGGGCGCGATCGACGAAGAAGAGCGTCAGGGGCTGATTCGCAGTGCCGCGATCAACGGCGCGGTGTCGGTGTCGTTCCTGGTGGCGATGCTGGCGCTGTCACGCTTCAGCGATGGCTGGATACCCACCGTGCTCGCAATGCTGGCGTTCATTGCGGTGATCTTCTATCAGACGCTCGTGGTGCAGCCGCGGATCCTGCAGCGCCGCCACGCGATGGAAGCCGCGCGCGATCCGGTACTGGCGGCGAAAATGCGCCGACGCGAACGCATCCAGTGCTGGCTGGGCGCGAGCATCGGACTCATCGGCGGCTTCGGCGGACTGATCGCCGGATTGATCGCCTCCGGCCGGTTTTGAGCGTCGTAGGCTGGGCTGAGCGCAGCGAAGCCCAGCATCGCATCTAGCGAATCGCCATCGCCACGATAGGCTGGGCTTCGCTGCGCTCAGCCCAGCCTACGAATGCCGTTCGGCATCGCATCAGGCGCGCGCATCCAGACCCAATGGTCGGCACGCGGCAATGCTAGTGTAGCGCTGCAATCTTGATAGAACTTATGTCATTCCATACTTTCCAATGCTCCACTACGAAGCAGATTGGAGAGTCCGTATGCGAGTTGCCCCCGAGATAGTGCTGACCAACGAGGAGCGCGCTGAGCTGACCAAGCGGGTTCGCTCCAAGCTCACCAGTGTGCGGCTGGCGCAGCGTGCGCGCATCGTATTGCTGGCCGCAGACGGGATGCAGAACCAAGCCATCGCCGAACAGTTGGCAGTGGGCCGCGTCCAAGTCTCACGCTGGCGCGCACGCTATGCCCAGTCGCGGCTGTCCGGTATCGAGCGCGACCTGCCGCGTGGCGCACCGCCAGCGAAGGTTGACATGGCACGGCTGGTGGAACTGACCACGCAGCACACACCGGCCGCAGCCACGCACTGGAGCACACGCAAGATGGCAGCGGCATTGGGTGTCAGCGCCGCCAGCGTCTCGCGTCACTGGCGCGCCAACAGTCTCAAACCCCACTTGGTGCACAGCTTCAAGGTCTCGCGGGATCCAAAGTTGGTCGAAAAGCTCGAAGACATCGTGGGTTTGTACCTATCGCCACCCGAGCACGCGCTGGTGCTGTGCTGCGACGAGAAGAGCCAGGTACAGGCGCTGGACCGCACCCAGCCCGGGCTGCCGTTGAAGAAATGGCGAGCGGCCACGATGACGCACGATGACAAACGCAATGGCACCACGACGCTGTTCGCCGCGCTCAATGTGATGGATGGCCAAGTGACCGCGCTCAGGCAGTCGTTGACGCGATCAAGGCGTTCGCGCAGGAACGCGAGTGCGTCGGTATGGGTTGCGGAAGGCTCTTGCTCGGACATCGGCGCACTCTGCGGTGGACATTGCGACGCCTGACGGCGCCATACGTATCCGCAATCAACGCCAATGCGGACAACGACCGGCCATTTTACATGACGGCGATCACGGTTCTGCTTTCGACATGCCGCCCGGCGGCGGTGGCACACGCTTCGGCAGGAAGACCGAAATCACCGTCGCCGCTGCCACCATGCCCGCCGAGACCGCCAGGCACATCGCGATGCCGTAACGCTGGAATACCCATCCCGACAGCACCGTGCCCAGCAGCCG
>JAYUIZ010000559.1:0-5042 GCA_043765595.1 Lysobacter sp.
GTTTAGCAGGCTGCTGAAATACTGTTCCAGCACCCCGAAATTTCCGGTTTTTCGCCTTTGTCAGACGAATGTGCAACCAGCTATCAATGACTTGCACTCGGATTTCGACCCCAATACCCTACTTTTCAAGGGTGTCAACCAGTATTTCAGCAGCCTGCTAGAGGGCGGCGCACAGGATTTGCGCCGTTTTTCGACGCGGGAGGATGCTGCATCGAAAAATCCCGAGCACGTCTCCGACGGCAGGTTAGCCTCGGCACTAGAGAGTTTTCTTTGGTTACTTTCTTTGCGACAAAGAAAGTGACCCGCGCAAAGCACGGAAGCTCTGCAGTTGTTTTATTGATGCGTCTAGCCGCGTTCAACCAACAGCTCGCCATACGTCATGGCGTTACGCAGTTCGTCGCTTCGCTCATGGCGGGTCAAGACCCGCCCTACAAAATCCGGCTTACGGATCGATCACGTCATTTCGTCGCATCGCAAAGTGACAACGAGCGCCCGGCAATCGTAGACCCGGAGGGCGGCACGCAGGGCGTGAGCCGTTTTTTCGACGCAGCAGGATGCCGCATCGAAAAATCCTGAGCATGTTGCCGACTGCAGGTTTGCTCCGGCAATAGAGAGTTTTCTTTGGTTACTTTCTTTGCGACAAAGAGAGTAACCCGCGCAAAGCGCGGAAGCTCTGCAGTTGATATTCAATGGACCGTAAACTGACTTACAGCACGCCATCCACGCCCCTTCCGATCCGACGCGCCAATCCACGGAAGCAGGTCCTTCGCTGCGTTCGGGATGACAGAAAAAATCCACGACACCCAGAAACCGATAACTATGCCACCCACAAGCACCCAAAGGTGCAAGCGTGGTTGGCAAAACACCCGCGCTTCCAGATGCATTTCACACCCACGTCGGCATCGTGGCTGAACATGGTCGAGCGGTTTTTCCGTGACCTCACCACCGAACGTCTGCGCCGTGGTGTGTTTGCAAGCGTGGCTGAACTGACCGCAGCCATTGATGGGTACATCGCCCATCACAATGCCGAACCCAAGCCTTTCATCTGGACCAAGAGCGCTCGCGACATCCTGCAAAAGGTCATTCGCGCTAACAGCCGCTTAAGTTCTAAACAGAATGCAACACTAGCGCTGCCCATACATCACTTCCGCCCGCTGGAACAAAATCCAGCTGGTCGCGATGAACTTGTCGCCGCGCTGCGGGCGGTTGCCGCGGTGGGTGTGGGTGAACGCTGTCGGTGCGATCAGCAGCGCGCCGGTTTCGGGTTTCACTTTGCGCTGTTGGAACATGAACTCGGTTTCGCCTTCCTCGAAGTCGTCGTTGAGGTAAAGCGTCCACAGCAGGTGGCGGTGCAGGGTTTCGGCGGTGTTGTCCCGTGGATACAGCTCGCAGTGCCAGTAGGGGTAGCCGCCTTCGCCGGCGCGGTACCACTGCAGGTTGATGCTGCCGGGGCGCAAGCAGGCGCGGATGAGTTCGCTGATGCCGGCGTCATCCTTCGCCGCCAGGTCTTCCGCGGACAGCCGTCGCAGGGCGCCGTCGGGGCCGGGCTGCTGCAGCATCAGCGGTGCGATCAGCGCCTGCGGGTATTCGCGGAGATAGCGGATCAGGCCGCCCAGCATGGCCATGTTCAAGGTCTGTTCGACCTGCTGCCATTCGGGGTTGCCGGTGAGGCTGATGTCGCGGCTGTGCTTGAGTTCGGGAAACACGCCGCCGCCGACCTGACCGGGCCGCAGCGCGTCGCTGCTGCGGATGTGGCCGACGATCTCGGCGCAGATCTCCGGCGCCAGCGCGTTGGGGGTGATCGCGATGAAATCCTTCACGTGTGTCTCCTTCTGTAGAACATACTTGTCCGCCACGGCGGTGTCGGGCGTGCTCATGGGCGTGGGTCGCATCCGATACTGCGGTATGCGGCGTCGACCTCGATCTGGCAACGGGTCCGGGATACGGATGGAGCTGCGGTCATGGCGGGCGAATCCGGTGGGCGAGCGCCTATTCTCGCCTCCCCGGGTCGGGCCGTCGTCCCGGTAGGCCGGGAGATGCGGATCCGCGGTTTCACTGCGGGCTTTTCGGCTAAGTGTTTGCCTGCGCAGGTATTCCCGGGCATACTGCGCGGCTCGCTACGCCCGGCCCGATTGCATCCGGCCCGGAGGACAGGTCCGCGAACCCGTCCGCCAGCGCAGCGCGCCCGAATCCCGTTCGCAAGGCGAACGTCCCTGCCGATCCATCGGCCTGGACCGACGCCGGGGCCGCCGTCTCCCGGGCTATGGGAGGCCACCGCAGATCGCACGATTCCGTCACGCGTTCTTATCGATAGAGGTACGTATGTCCCGCGAATGCCAAGTCACCGGCAAGCGCGTGCAGAGCGGCAACAACGTCTCGCACGCAAACAACAAGACCCGCCGCCGCTTCATGCCCAATCTCCACGAACGCCGCTTCTGGGTGGCTTCCGAGAACCGTTGGGTGAAGCTCCGCGTTTCCGCCAATGCCCTGCGCACCATCGACAAGAACGGCATCGACGCCGTGCTCGCCGAACTCCGCGCACGCGGCGAAAAGATCTGAGGAGGACTGAACCATGGCTTCCAAACGCGACAAAATCCGCCTGATTTCTTCGGCCGGTACCGGTCATTTCTACACGACCGACAAGAACAAGAAAAACACGCCGGCCAAGATGGAGATCAAGAAGTACGATCCCGTCGTCCGCAAGCACGTGATGTACAAGGAAGGTAAAATCAAATAAGTCCCAAGACTTGTTCGACTTCCACGAAGCCCGCCGCATGGCGGGCTTCGTCGTTTCCGGTCCCGGCATGCTTCAATCCCCGCATGTGGTGGAACATGCATCCCGGATACTGGCTGTTGATCGTCGACTGGACGATCCGCCTCGCCGCGCTGTGGTGGATCCCGTCGCGCAGCCGGCCCGCCGCGGCGCGCAGCTGGCTGCTGCTGGTCGGCTTCGTGCCGCTGCTGGGGCTGCCGCTGTATCTGGTGCTGGGCCAGCCCTGGGTGTCGCGCGAACGCCGCGAACGCCAGGCCCGCGCCTCGCAGCGCATCCGTGAGCAACAGCGCCCGCTGGCCGCGCTGCGGGCGCCGGACGGCTTCAGCGGCGCGGCGATCGCGCCGCTGATCGAACGCCTCGGCGGTTTCATGCCGATGCGCGGCAACGCGATCGAACTGCTCGACGACTATGACGTGTCATTGGCCCGCCTCATCGCCGACATCGATGGCGCCCGCCACGAGGCGCATCTGCTCTATTACCTGATGTTCGACGATGCGGTCGGCGCTGCGGTGGCCGAAGCCCTGCTGCGCGCCCGCGCCCGCGGCGTGCGCTGCCGCCTGCTGCTGGACGCGGTGGGCGCCAAACCCGGCCTGCGCGCCTGGACGCGGCGCCTGCGCGCGGGCGGCGTGGAGGTTCGGCCGATGCTGGCCGGCGGCCTGGTCTGGCGGCGCAGCGCGCGGATGGACATGCGCAACCATCGCAAGCTGGCGGTGATCGACGGCGGCATCGGCTACACCGGTTCGCAGAATCTTGCCGCGCCGGAATTCGTGCCCGGGCATCCCAATCGCGAACTGGTGGTCCGCGCGCGGGGCCCGGTGGTGGCGCAGCTGGCGGCGCTGTTCGCCAGCGACTGGTATCTGGAAACCGGAGAAACGCTGGCGGTGCCGCCGCCGGTCGCTGCCGACTACATCGGCGATGGCTTCGACGAAGGCATCGTCGCCCAGGTGCTGCCGTCCGGGCCGGCGTATCCGTTCGAGAACGCCCGCGACTGCGTGGTCGCGCTGCTGCAGCGCGCGCGCCGACGCGCGGTGCTGGCCACGCCGTACTTCGTGCCCGACGACGCCACCCTCGGCGCGCTGCGGATCGCCGCGCTGTCCGGCGTGGAGGTGGTGCTGATCCTGTCGTCCACCAGCAACCAGCGGCTCGCGGCGTGGGCGCAGGCGTCGTACTTCGACGAACTGCTGGACGCCGGCGTGCGCATCGTCCGTCATCGCCCGCGCTTCCTGCACGCCAAGCACCTGAGCATCGACGACGATATCGCGCTGATCGGTTCGATCAACCTCGACATTCGATCATTCGCGCTCAACGCCGAAGTCGGCATGCTCTGCTATGGCGACGAGGTAGTGGCCCGCCTGCATGCGATCGAAGCGGCGTGTCTGGCCGACGGCGAATCCGTGGATGCCGGGCAGTGGCGTCGACGCCCGGGTTGGCAGCGCACTCGCGACGGCCTGGCGCGGCTGGCCGATTCGCTGATCTGATTTGCCGATTCAAGCTGCCGGTCCAATCCATGCGGTCGAGCGGCGACGCTAGAGCTGTTTTTCCATCACATAGTCGTCCATCGCGTAGCCGTTGCCGATGTCGAACACCGTTTCCTCGCGCACGACGAAGCCGGATTTGCGATAGATCGCGATCGTATCGGTATTGCCCTTGTTGACCGTGAGGTACAGCCGCGACCGCCCCAGCGCGCGGGCGTGGGCTTGCACATGGTCCAGCATGGCGCCGCCCAGTCCTTTGCCCTTATGCGTCGACAGCAGATACAACTGTTCGAGTTTCATGGCGGCGTCGTCGCCCAGCGAACAGCTGCAATACCCGGCCGGCGTGCCGTCGACGCGCAGCACCCACATCCAGCGCTGGTCCGATTCCAGATATTCGCGCATCCGCTCGGGCACGTAGCGGCCATCCAGCATGTACGCGATCTGCGCGGTGCTGATCATCGTCGAATAATGCGCATGCCAGATGGTGTCGGCGAGTTTTGCGACGGTGTCGAAGTCGCTTTCGGCAAGTGGGTCCAGGCGGATGTCGTGGGTCATCGGCAGGGTCCGGGTGTGCGTGCGGGAAAAATCCTGGGGCGACAGTATCCACCGGTTCGCGATTGAACTTGCCCGTCATCCCCGCATGCGCGGGGATGGCAGCAGAAACGCAACGTTTCAGGCCTTCGGCTTACGACCCGACGCGAAAAAATTCCATCGTCCAGTTGGTTTCCCAGGTGTCGCCGCCATCGACGGAAAACGCCTGTTCCCATCGCGGCGTGTCCGTGTCCGGCGACGCC
>JAYUIZ010000560.1:0-1821 GCA_043765595.1 Lysobacter sp.
CGTTGGCGTTGTACGCGAGCTACAGCCCGGGTGAGCGCTGGTTCGTGGACATGCTGCTGGGCTATCAATCGCTGGGCTACGACCTGCGCCGCCATGTCGCGACCAACGACAGCATCGTCGACGGCAGCCGCGACGGCGCGCAGTGGTTCGGCTCGGTGTCTGCCGGCGCCGACATCCAGCGCGGAAACTGGCAGTTCACGCCGTATGCGCGTATGGATCTGGCGCAGGCGACGCTGGACGGCTACTCCGAAACCGGCGATCCGCTTTACGCGCTGGCCTACGGCGACCTGGATGTGGAGACGACGACCGCCAATGCAGGCCTGCGCATCGACTACCGTCGCGAAACGGCCTGGGGCGCGTTCTCGCCGCAGTTCCGCCTGGAATACCAGCGCGACTTCAAGGGCAACGGCGCGCAGACGATACAGTACGCGGATGCGCCATCCGGCCCGTTTTATCGCACCGGTTCCAGCGATTTCGACCGCAGCCGTCTGATGCTGGGCGCAGGCCTGTCGTTCAGCGCCGACAACGACTGGTCGTTCAAGCTCGATTACCGCGGCCTGATCGGCAGCGGTGGCGATCGCGACCACGGCCTGCAGTTCGAAATCGGAAAGCGTTACTGAGTCGTTACTGAGACGCTGTCTGCACCGCGGATGAGTGCCATGGCGTCCCGCAAGGGGCGCCGGGCGTACAGCCGATTGTCCCATCCGCAGCGATGGTTCAACCCACGGAAACGGCTGCCGGCAGCGCGATGCCGGCCGTACACTGCGGGCCCACAACGGAGCACCGCCGCATGAGCCTCGCCATCCACGACGACATCGTTCCCGCCCTGACACGCGCCCTCGCCCAGCTGCGGCATATCCTGCAGAAGGGCCAAGCCCACGCCGAAGCGAGCGGCTGCGATCCCGCAGTGCTGCTCGGCATGCGTCTCGCGCCGGACATGATTCCGCTGACCCGCCAGGTGCAGATCGCCACCGACATCGCCAAGTTCGCCGCCGCGCGTCTCACCGGCACCGACGCTCCGTCATTTGAAGATACCGAGACCACGTTCGCCGAACTCGACGCGCGCGTGCAGCGGGCCATCGACTATCTGGCCAGCGTTCCCGCTGCGGCGTTCGAAGGCGCGGAAGACCGCGCGGTGACCATGCCCACGCGCGCCAACGGCGACCTGCACTTCGACGGTCGCGGCTATCTGCTGACGTTTGTCGTGCCGAACGTCTATTTCCACTGCACCATCGCCTACGCGCTGCTGCGCCACGCCGGCGTGCCGCTGGGCAAGATGGATTTCGTCGGACCCATCGGCCAGCGCTGATCAGCGCCGCACGCCTTCACAGGAGGGCCTCCTTTTGTAGGAAGCCCTTCTTTATGTAGGAGAGCCTTCAGGCCCGAGCTCTTGTCGTGGCCCTCAGGCCCGATCCTTAGCTGCGCAAATCCGATCAAAAAGCCAAGCTCGGGGCTGAAGCCCGTCCTACATCAACACCACGCCGGAGCGCATACCCGCCCCTCTCCGGCATCATGGCGAACCCATGCCCACCGCCTCCGCCCGCTTTCACCTGATCTACGGCAATCGCCTCGACCGCTTGGCGGCGCATCTGGGCGCGCGGCTGGCCACACCGGCCGTGGCCGATTCGTTGGCAGCCGACGTGGTGCTGATCCCGCAGCCCGCGCTGCGGCACTGGCTGCAGCAGGCGCTGGCCGAACGCTACGGCATCGCCGCCAACCTCGACCTGTGCACGCCGTCGGAATTCGTCTGGCGGCTGCTGCGCGCCGCGCGGCCGGAGCTGCCGGACGCCTCACCCTGGGATCGCGAACGCCTGCGCTGGC
>JAYUIZ010000561.1:0-5031 GCA_043765595.1 Lysobacter sp.
TTTTTATCGGGGCTGAAGCCCCTCCTACAGTGCCTCCCGCAACAGCGTTGTCCACCAGCGCATGTGCATAAAACATCGCTTTGCCGGACTTCGTCGGAAACACGCGCTCGCGGCATGGATGGTGCAGATGGAAGCCGCCCGGCTGCCGCACGCGCGTGTTGAAATCTTCGAAGCCTTGAATCACCTGCGCGATGCGCTCGCGGATGCGGTCGTAGTCCTCGACCAGCGCCAGCCATGGAATCGTGCTGCGCGGCAGCGTCGCCGCTGCAAGCCGCGCGACGATCGCCGGTTCAGATAATAGATCACGCGATGCCGGTGCGTTGATGCCCGAGGACAGATGCACCATGCTCATGGAATCCTCCACCGTCACCGCCTGCAAACCGCCGGCCTGCAGGTCGATCTCGGTGCGGCCCAGGCAGTGCAGGATCAGCGCCTCGCAGCCGTGCACCACGTGCGAGCGGTTGAGCTTGGTGCTGACCTGCACCGTCAGCGCGCAGCGACGCAGCGCGGCGTGGGTGACGTCCGAGTCGGGGGTGGCCGCGGCAAAGTTGCCGCCCATCGCGAAGAACACTTTGCCGCGACCGTCGCGCATCGCTTCGATAGCGTCGATGGTATCGAAGCCGTGCGCGCGCGGCGGGTCGAACGCGAACTCGGCGCCGAGCCGGTCGAGAAAATCAGACGATGGTTTTTCGTAGATGCCCATCGTGCGGTCGCCCTGCACGTTGGAATGACCGCGCACGGGGCAGGGGCCCGCGCCGGGCTTGCCGATGTTGCCGCGCGCCAGCAGCAGGTTGGTGAGCATCTGGATGGTGGCGACGCTGCGCCGGTGCTGGGTGATGCCCATACCCCAGCAGAAGATGGTGGCGCTACTGTCCAGATAGACCTGCGCCGCCTGTTCCAACTGCGCACGGGTCAGACCGGATTCGTGTTCGATATCGGCCCATGCGGCATCGCGAATGCTGTCGGCAAAGTCGTCGTAACCATGGGTGTTGGCGGCGATGAAATCGGTGTCCACTGCATGCGGATCGCTTTCGCTGTCGGCGGATTCGATCACGACCTTGGCGATGCCCGTCGCTACTGCAAGATCGCCGCCGATCTTCGGCTGGAAATAATGCGAAGCGATCGCCGTGGAGCCCCCGCTCAGCATCTCGGCCGGCGACTGCGGGTCGGTGAAGCGTTCGAGGCCGCGCTCGCGCAGCGGATTGAAGGCCATGATCCTGCAGCCGCGCTTCGCCGCGCGCCGCAGTTCGCCCAGCATCCGCGGGTGATTGGTGCCGGGATTCTGGCCGAACACGAAGATCGCGTCGGCCAGCTCGAAATCGTCCAGCGTGACCGAGCCCTTGCCGCTGCCGATCTGCTCGGTCATCGCCACGCCCGAGGGCTCGTGGCACATGTTCGAACAGTCGGGCATGTTGTTGGTGCCGTAGGCGCGCACGAACAATTGATACAGGAACGCCGCCTCGTTGGAGGTGCGGCCCGAGGTGTAGAAGATCGCTTCGTCGGGCGAGGCGAGGGCGTTCAGCGCGTCGGCGATCCGCGCGAACGCCGCGTCCCAGCCGATCGGCACGTAACGGTCGCTGGCCGGGTCGTAGGCCATGGGTTGGGTCAGTCTGCCCTGGGCCTCGAGGAATTCGTCGCTCTGTTCTGCCAGCCAGGCGACGCTGTGTGCGGCAAAGAAATCGGCTGTGACCCGCTTCGATGTCGCCTCGTTGGCGACGGCTTTGACGCCGTTTTCGCAGAACTCGAAGGTCGAATGCGGGTTGCGATCGGGCCAAGCGCAGCCAGGGCAGTCGAAGCCGGTAGGCTGGTTGGTGCGCAGCAGGGTGCCGGGGCCGCGCAGCACCGCATCCTGCTGGCGCAGCGCCTGCCACGAGGATTTCAGCGCATCCCAGCCGCCGGCGGGCTTGTCGTAGGGCCGGATCGGGGCGTCGTTGTCTGGGTGATCTGCCATCCGGCCATGCTAACGCAGGGGATCGCCACCAGCGCCCCATCGCTGGACGCCGCGAACGCCCGCATCGTAGATTGTCCGCTTGACCGCGGAAATGGATGGCGGCACGCGTCCATCGCCCCGCGACTTCTCTGCCTGCGGCATCCGTCCGCGGCGCGTTCCCCCGTGGCGCTTGCCTCCGAAGCCTTTGCCCGGACCCGACTAAGCAGGACCGTACTTGTCTGAAGCCACCGCCAGTCTCGATCTCGCCCTCAATCACGCTTCGCGCCTGCTCGGCAGCGACCCCGAACTGGCCGGGCAGCAGGCCGTGGAGATCCTGCGCGTGGTCGCGGAGCATCCGGCCGCGCTGCTGGTGCTGGCAGCGTCGCACCGCCTCCGCGGCCGCGCGGACGACGCGCTGGCGATCCTGGAACCCCTGTCGAGCCAACAGCCGCGCGCGGCGCAGGTGCACTGCGAACTCGGGCTCACGCTCGGCCGCGCCGGTCGCGGCGACGACGCTATCGCGGCGCTGCGGCGCGCGCTGGCGCTGAATCCTGCATTGCCGCAGGCCTGGCTGGCCCTCGCCGATCATCTGCGCGGCATCGGCGATGCCGAAGGCGCCGACGCCGCGTACGTGGCCTACGTTCGCCATTCCGCGCGCGACCCGCGCGTGCTGCAGGCGGCCGAAGCCCTGGCCGACAATCGTCTGCCCGATGCCGAATCACTGCTGCGCGACTGGCTGAAGCAACACCCGACCGATGTCGCCGCGATCCGCATGCTCGCCGAACTGGCGGTGCGGGTCGGGCGCAGCGAGGAAGCGCTGCATCTGCTCGAACGTTGTCTCGAGTTGGCGCCGGGATTCCGCGAGGCGCGTCAACACTACGCGCTGGTGCTGCATCGCGAACAGCAGTCGCAGCCCGCGCTGGCACAGCTCGAAACCCTGCTCGCCGACGATCCGCGCAATCCCGGCTGCCGCACCCTGAAGGCGGCGATCCTCTGCCGTCTCGGCGAATACGATGCAGGCATCGCGCTGTACGAAGCGATCCTCGGTGAATATCCGAACAATCCGCGGGTGTGGATGAGCCACGGCCATGCGCTGAAGACCGCCGGGCGTCAGGACGAGGCCATCGCCGCGTACCGGCGCAGCATCGCGCTGGATCCCGGCTTCGGCGAAGCGTACTGGAGTCTCGCAAATCTCAAGACGTTCCGCTTCGGCGACGACCTGATCGCGGCGATGCGCGCGCAGCTCATGCGTAATGATATCGACGCCGAACATCGCTTCCATTTCGATTTCGCGCTGGGCAAGGCGCTGGAGGATCGCGCCCACTATGCCGATTCGTTCGCGCATTACGCCGCTGGCAACACGCTGCGCCTGAAGACCATGCCCTACCGCGCCGGCGACACCAGCGCGCGGGTCGCGAAGGCGAAGCAGCTCTACACCCGCGAATTCTTCGCCGAACGCGCCGGCTGCGGCGATCCGGCGCCCGATCCGATCTTCATCGTCGGCCTGCCGCGCTCGGGTTCGACGCTGCTCGAACAGATCCTCTCCAGTCATTCCGCGGTGGAAGGCACCATGGAATTGCCGGAGATCATCGCGATGACCCGCGCGCTGCGTCGCAGCGCCGAGGCCTCCACCAGCTATCACGACGTACTGGCGGCGCTGCCGGCCGGGAGTTTCGCCGAACTCGGCCGACAGTATCTGGAACGCACCCGCGTGCAGCGCAAGACCGCCGCGCCGCTGTTCATCGACAAGATGCCGAACAACTTCCTGCATCTGGGCCTGATCCAACTCATGTTGCCCAACGCGAAAATCGTCGATGCGCGTCGGCATCCGCTGGCCTGCTGTTTTTCCGGCTTCAAACAGCATTTCGCCCGCGGCCAGAATTTCAGCTACAGCCTCGACGATCTGGGCCGCTACTACCGCGATTACGTCGAGTTGATGGCGCACTTCGACGCGGTCTTGCCGGGCCGCGTGCATCGCGTGGTTTACGAAAGCATGGTCGACGACACCGAAACCGAAGTCCGCCGCCTGCTGGACTACTGCGGGCTGCTGTTCGAGGACGGCTGCCTGCGCTTCTTCGAGAACGATCGGCCGGTGCGCACCGCCAGCTCCGAACAGGTGCGCCGCCCGATCAATCGCGACGGTATCGACCAGTGGCGTCACTACGAGCCGTGGCTCGATCCGCTCAAGTCGGCACTGGGGGCAGTGCTGGAGGTGTATCCCGCGGTACCCGAGTTCAGCTCCGGCGTATGAAGCGCCTGAGATCCGAAAGCATTCGTTCCAAGCTTGTTTGATCCACACGCAGTCATCCATCGCACCGATACATCACGACCTGGGGAGAGAGCCATGCGCCAGAAACACCTGAAAGAAACACGAAACACCACAGTCCGCCGAACGCCGGGGCTTGCGAAGCTACCGCTGACCGCCGCGATCTATGTCGCGTTCGGCAGCATGGCCTTCGTCGGCGCGGCCGCCGCGCAACAGGCAGCCGCGCAGGACGCCGACGCCACCACGCCGTCGCTGGAAACCATCACCGTCACTTCGCAGAAGCGCACCGAGAACGCGCAGGACGTGCCGATCAGCCTCAACGTCATCGGTGCGCAGCAGCTCGACGAGCTGCAGGTCAATGATTTCGATGATTTCGCCAAGGTCCTGCCCAGCGTGTCGATCACGCCCAACGGTCCCGGCTTCGGCCAGGTCTACATGCGCGGCGTCGCCAGCGGCGGCGACGGCAACCACTCCGGCCCGTTGCCGAGCGTGGGCATGTATCTCGACGAGCAGCCCATCACCACCATCCAGGGCGCGCTGGACCTGCACGTCTACGATATGGAGCGCATCGAGGCGCTGTCCGGCCCGCAGGGCACGCTGTACGGCGCCAGCTCCGAAGCGGGCACCATCCGTCTGATCACCCGCAAGCCAGACACCGCCGGTTTCTCGGCCGGTTACGGCCTTGAAGTGAACGCCATTGATGGCGGCGGCATGGGCCATGTCGCGGAAGGTTTCGTCAACATCCCGATCTCCGACAACACCGCCATCCGTCTGGTCGGCTGGCAGAAGAAGGACGCCGGCTGGATCGACAATGTCTAAGGTGCGCTCACCGTAG
>JAYUIZ010000562.1:0-1820 GCA_043765595.1 Lysobacter sp.
TTGTCGGGTTCGCGGGCGGTCACTGCAGACAATCGGGTGATGCTCTCTTCGATCTGCGCGCGCGCCTGGTCCAGACGTCCCTGGGACATGGCAAGGCGGCTGCTGAGCAGCAGCGATGTCGCAAGCCGTCGCTCCCAGACGAGGGCATCGGGCTTGCTCGCGACCAGTGTGCGCAACATGGCGATCTGCTCGGCGTATCCGGCCGCGGCCTGCTGCAGGCGCCCTTCCGATTCGTCGCCGCTGCTGATCCACGACAGCGTGTCGGCCAGATCGTATCGCAGCGCCTCGTCGTTCGGCCTTGCCGACAGGACGCTCGCCTTGAGCTTGGCCGAGCGCCTGAAGTACGCCAGCGCTTCACCGATGTGTCCCTGATCGCGGGCCACTGCGCCGAGGTTGTTAAGCGCATACGACAGCTCGATCTGCCAGTCGGTTTTTCGGGGATCCAGACGGATCAGCTGTTCGCTGGTCTGCAGATATGTGGCCCAGTGCTTGCGTGCCTCTTCCAGTTGGGCTTGCCGGTAATGGTAGTAGCCCAGCCAATACGCCGAGACCCCGAGTTCGGCGATGGCTTCCGCGGATTGCGGCGCGCGTTCGACCGCACTGCGTGCGGCCTGGTTGGCGCGCAGGAAGGCCGACTTCGCCTCCTTGAGTTTCGCTTCTTCCATCATCACTTCGCCGACCGTGCGCAGGGCGCGGGATCGGTTGATCAGATCTTCCGTGCGCGTCTGCGCTTCGGGCTGGCGCTCCAGCTGCGCCAGCGCCTTGACGCTGATGCCGCCGAGCAGTTTGAGATTGCCCAGAGGTCGCAGTTTGTCGGCCAGATCCACCAGCATGAAGTCGGACAGCTGCAGCGCTTCCTCGCGACGGTGCTCGGCCTCGTCTCGCGCCTGCGATGCAAGCAGCGCAAGTACGGTAGAAATGACCGCGAATACCGCAAGGCTCGCGATCGCGCCCGCGCGCAGCCAGCGCTTGCGCCGATGGAGTTTGGCCGAGGCGTGCAGGAACGCGCGTTCATCGGGATTCAGATCGTCGGGCAAGTGTCGTGCGGCGTTCAGCGCCTCCTGCAACGGCTGGCCCGGATTGAGCAGGTGATCGACCCTGCGCCCTTCTTCGGCCCAGCGTGCGGCCGCGCGACGCATGCGTGCCTTGGATTGCAGCAGACGGCGATTGTCCTGGGTCCAGTCGCGCGCGCGCGGCCACTGCCGCAGCAAGGCCTCATGGGTCACCCGGAAGCCGGCCTGGCCGTCGCTCAACTCACCAATGAACAGGCGGGCGCGGACGAAGGCTTCGGCGAGTGCGCTGGCGTGCTCGTCCAGCGCCGACCAGGCGACGCGGCGCGCGCTGACGTTGTCGTTGTCCTGCTGCATCACGATCAGCTGCGACAGGACGGTGTCGAGGCTGCGTCTGGCGGCGTCGGGCAGCGTTGCGAATACCTCTTCGGCGCGATGCGCGAGTGCGCCTTCCAGGCCGCCGATGTCGCGATATGCGTCGAAGCGCAGTTCGCTGTCGTCGCTTCGGCGTTCGTAGAGCGCCTGCAGCGTGTGCTGCAGCAGCGGCAGCGCATCGGCGTGCGCGTTCGCCGCGTCGCGCAGCACGTCGTCGAGATGCTCCGCCGTGTGCGGATCTTCCTCGAACACCAGTCCCGCCAGCGCGGCGGGGGTGCGGATGATCTGGGCGATCTCGCCGGAACGCGGGGTGAGCACGTCGAAGTGACCCTCGCCCAGTTTGCGTTCGGCGATCTCCGGATACACTTCGATCAATGCGAGATAGAAATCGCCGCGGACGATCATCGCCACCATCACCCGCGGGGATTCGCACAG
>JAYUIZ010000563.1:0-1820 GCA_043765595.1 Lysobacter sp.
CACCGCCAGCAGGCTGAGGCCGAACGCAGACGCCGCCAGCACCAGCACGATCGCCGGCCGCCGCAGCGCGCCGGGCAGTATCCGCAGATAAGCCGATTCGATGCGGTTGTATGGCGCCATCGCCACATCGCTGAGGGTACGCATCACTGGGCCGATCGCTGCGGCCAGCAGACGCCAAGCGCGAACAAACAGCCAAGCGCTGGAATATGACACCTTGCTGAAATACCAGAAGGCCGCACCGGCAACCAATGCTGGAACGGCAGCGTAATAGCCGATCTTTGTTTTGTACGTCGCAGCGAATATGCCGATAGGGAGAAGAATCGCGAAAACAACGCGAAGCACCTGCATTACTCGGTCTGCCGGAGGTACATGCTCCTCGTCGAACGCCATCGGCGCACGGTCGCGCCAGCCGCTGAGCATCGGGATGAGCGTCATCGACACGATCAGCGAGATGCCGATCGCGGTGGCGACCGTCAGCGCCTGGTCGCGAAACAACTCGCCGGCGATACCCTGCACGAACACCAGCGGCAGGAATACCGCGATGGTGGTGAGCGTGGACGCAACCACCGCCATGCTGACTTCGCGGGTGCCTTCGATGGCCGCCTCTAACACCCCAAGCCCGCGTTCGCGCGCCTTGGCGATGCTTTCCAGCACCACGATCGAGTCGTCCACCACCAGGCCTGTCGCCAACGCCAAGCCGCCAAGCGACATCACGTTGAGGCTCAGTCCGAACTGGTCCATGAAGAAGAATGTGGTCACGATCGAGACCGGCAGCGACAGCGCGATCACGAACGTGCTCCAGGCGTCGCGCAGGAACAGGAAGATGATCAGCACCGCGAGCAGGCCGCCGATCACAGCGTCGAATTTGACGTCGGCGATCGCGTGACGGATGAACTGCGACTGGTCGTCGACCGTGGTCAGTTCGATATCCGCCGGGATCTGGGTCTTGATCTGCTCGATCTTGGCGGCGATGGCGTCGGCGGTGGAAACGGTGTTGGCGTCGCCTTCCTTGTAGATCGCCATTTCTACCGCTTCGCGGCCGCCCAGACGGATGATGGTTTCGCGCTCCTTGTGACCCTGGCGAACGGTGGCGATGTCCTTCAGGCGCACGGCCATGCCGCCGGCAGGCGAACTGGAACCGCCGCCCGAAGCGCTCTGGACCGAGTTGGCGGCGGCGATGGCCGCAGCCGAACCGGTGGACGCCGCGACCGCAGCCATCTGCTGCGCGGCCACGGCGGCAGCGTCGTTGCCGGCGCTGCGGGTGGTCACCAGCATCTCGCGCATTTCGTCGATGCTGGCGAACTGGTTCACGGTGCGCACCAGATAACGCTGGCTGCCCTCTTCCAGGCGCCCGCCGGAAACGTTGATGTTCTCCTGCTGCAGGCGCTGGATGACGCCGTCGATCGACAGGCCCAGTTGCGCGAGCCGCTGCTGGTCGATATCGACCTGGACTTCGTCCTCCAGACCGCCGCCGACTTTCACCGCGGCCACGCCTTCTACCGGTTCGAGTTTTTTCTTCAGATCGTCGTCGGCGAAACGGCGCAGTTCGGTGAGACGACGCAGGGCCTGGGCCTCATCGCCCGCCGCGTCCACGCCGGGCTTGGCGGCCAGCACGAGGCGCATGATCGGTTCGGTCGACGGGTTGAAGCGCAGCAGCACCGGCGGCTTGGCTTCCAGCGGCAGTTGCAGCACTTCCATCTTGTCGCGCACTTCGAGGCTGGCCTGGTCCATATCGGTGCCCCAAGCGAATTCCAGCACAACGTCGCTCTGCCCGGTGCGCGACACGGATTTGAGCTTGCGCAGGTTCTTGACTACACCCA
>JAYUIZ010000564.1:0-5025 GCA_043765595.1 Lysobacter sp.
GCGGTGTGCGGCATGAGGTCTTCCAGTTGTTGCCAAAGCTCGTAGAACTTGGCGAGGCTGGGCACCTGCTCGAACAGCGCAGGCGGACGCGGCTCCCAAGGCTTGTAGCGGCCGGCCATGTGCACGATGCGCGCATCGTGGAAATGCAGGCGATGTGCCCGGCGGATCTTCGCTTCCAGTATCGGCATGTAGTTGTAGCGACCATCGAGCAGAGTTGCGCGCCCGGCGAAGCGCCGGTTGAGGATCAGCTGATCGGTCCACCCGAGCATTTCCACATCTGCCCATGTTGCGGGGTCGATGTCCGCGACCAGACGGTCGCGCAGCGCGCTGTCCAGCATTTCCGGTCCGATCGACAGCACGCCGGTGTTGAAGCAGTGGCCCAATGCGGCGCCGTAGCGACGCTGGTTGGCGGTGCGCGCCGCGGCGGCATCGCCCAGCAATTCGTCGTAGTGGCTGCCGTCGGCGCAGGCCAGCAGCGGATGCGCAGCGAAGAACAGTGCAGACAGGTCGCCGGTGACGAACGCATCGCTGTCGATGTAGACGACGCGCTCGAAGTCATCCAGTCCGAACGCCTCCAGCGACGCGAACCGCGGGCCGGCGGCGCGAAGTTCCGGAATGACGGCGGCCAGCGCGGCGACGCGCTGTTCCAGATCATTGCCGGGACTGATGAATTCCACTGGACCGATCGCCGCAAGCCGTGCCCGCGACGCGTCGCTCAAGGATCGATTGCAGAGCACGAGGATACGACCGCCGAACCACGGGTTGTTGCGCAGGAAACTGAAGATCAGCATTTCCGTGCCGGCGACGAAGCCGTCGTCGGAGATCGTCAACAGACAGTGCGGTGTCGATGTCATGGCGTGATCACTGCGTAGTGCCGCTGACCGGAACCCGGTCGAAGAGGAAGCTCATGTCGCCCATGCCGAATGGCCAGCCGGGTTCGTTGGTCGCGGGTGCGTGGCAGGCGAAACAGTCGCGTCCCATCAGTGGCGTCGAACCAGGCGCGCTCACCAGACAAGTGCCGTCCTGCATCCAGGTTTCCATCGAGGTATTGGCCAAGCGCAGGTCGCCGGCACGCGCGCGCTGCGGTGCAGTGGTGGAGCTGGCGCAGGTGCTGGGGAAGCGCGAGCGCGGCGGTTGCGTCGTCAGCATCGGGCCGTCGTCATAGCGGAAACAGCCCACACCGGGCGCGTGGCCGGCCATGTAGACCGAACCGATCAACGCGTAATACCGCCACTTGTCGGCAAGCGCTGCGGGGAAGTCGTCCGCCAATGCCTGATTGAGACATGCCGCCTGCTCGCCTTCCGCACCCGACCCGCTGCAGCGCGGAAGCGCCACCGTCCGGCATACGTTGATGCGATGAAACCGTGTGTTGGCGTCGCTGTCGATCTGCACGCCATTGACCGATGCCTGGCGCGGATCGGTGTTGCACAGCGGCGTCGCTGAGGGCGTGCCGCAGGTCTGATTCTGCAGTGTCTGTCCATCCGCGGCGACGGTGTACCGGTATGCGCCATCGGGCACCGCGCAGCGCGCGCCATCGCCGCCCTGTGCGCGATAACTCGCCCAGTCGAACAGATGCCATTCCGGCAGTGTTTTCCCGGGATGCAGTGGATCGGCCGGCGCGGGCGCGATCGGCGCGCTGCCGCCGGACGCACAGTCGGGCGCGTTCGCGACGTGCTCGAACGTCGCCCAGGTCATCTCGCCCAGCGTCGGCGTTTTCTGCACTAAATGCAGACCGATCAATCCCCACCAGTGGCCGCGCGCATCGCGCTCGCAGTGCATCGTTGCATCGGGGCAGGGCTTGCCTGCGGGGAACGAGCGCCACGAGGTTTTGATGCTGATCACGCCGGGCGCTTTTTCAGAACCCGACGGCAACCACACGCCGCCGCTGGACGGATCGCGCTGGAATGCGGCTTCCGCTGCGGACAATACGTCGGCGCGATAGGTGCGCGATGTCGTGAGGTAATCGACGAACACATCGTTGACGCGAACGTCGTAACCGACCCGACGATGCGCGCTGTCGATCAATTCAAAACTGTCGCCGGGCTGGCCTTCGCGCGAGGTCTTGCGCAATGCGCGCGTCGACAGCGGCTTGAAGCCATCGCGCCAGCGCGGCGCCGAACCGTCCTGCGGGATTGCGTCGTACCACGGCGCCATCGACATGAAGCGCGGATGTCCGTCGCCGTCGTCGTGCGTCAGGTACAGGAAGTTGTTGAGGACGAAGCGCTGCATTTCGCAGTTCTCCGCCTGCGCTGGGACGTCGGTCCACAGGCGTTTTCCGTCCACGCCGGCGATGCCGCACGGCGGATTCGCGTCGATGACGGCAGGCATGGACTGCCGTTCGAGCGCATCGTCATGACGGCTGCAGGCCGTGGTCAGTGCGAGCAGCATGGCGATCATAGGGCAGGCTGTTTTCATAGGTGTCCTTCCTGAAGACCATGGCAGCGACGCATCCTGCTGTGCGGGCACTGTACGGGAAAAATTACAGCGATGGAATTTGCCACAGACGGCATTGCACGGGTGCATCTGGCACCAGAAAGGAACCGAATGCGACCCCGTGCGCGCCAACGGCGCCTGCAATATGTCGGCGGACATTTACGTTCGCTGTAGGCGGGTCGTTTCGATCAAGTAGGATGCCGCTGCGGCGGTTCCGCATCACCGCGTTCGGTAGCACGATTCCTGCGCACAGCCTGCATGCCCGATGCCGGGTGGATACGCGCTTCTGCGGATATCGGATCCATCCAGGTTCCACCCATCGACCCTGGTTATCCACCAGTGCGTCATCCACCAGTGCGTCATTCACTGGAATGTCGTCCACCATGAAAGGAGTTCACTGATGTCCACAAGCACCAACATCCTCGCGACCGCGCCGCGTGCGGCGAACACTGCCGGGACCGCCCTCGCCGCTGCGCAGGCGCATGCGCAGGTCGCCGTCGCCGTCGAGCTTTACACCATCCCGTTCTATCTCAGCGCATTGGCTTCGATCATTCCGCCCGGCGCGTCCAACGCGACCGATAAGTCCAAGGCTGCCTACGCGTCCGTGCTGAGCGTCTGCACCGAAGAGATGTTGCACCTGCAGCTCGCGGCCAACATGTGCATCGCACTGGGCACCACGCCCAATTACACCGCGCCGATCTACGGCATCGTACCGACGTTCCCGGACGGTACGCCAATCCTCGATCCCACCGATCCGGCGACCAAGGACAGCGGCATCCTCAACGCGACCATCGGTAACATCCTGCAGGCATTGCCGACGATGCTGGATATCGAGGTTCCCACCGAGTTCGAAGCCGCGCGCCTCACGCCACCCTATCGCTCCATCGGCCAGATGTACGCGGCGCTGCGCGCGCTGACGCGTCTTGCGGGCATTGCAGTGCCGTGGACGATGACCAACCAGCAGAGCGTCTTCGCGCCGGGTCAACCGTTCACACAGACGATCGCGAGTTTCGCCGATCTTTCCGCAGCGATCGACGTGATTTGTGAACAGGGCGAAGGCCAGGCGCAGTCGCCGCCGCCGACGGCGCCGTACATCGCCAGTGAGTTCACGGTCGCTTCCGGCGATCAGCTCACCGGCACGGGCTCGAATCCGGCGACGCAGGCGCAGTTGAGTCATTTCGGCCGCTTCCTGAATGTGCAGGCATTGGGTTTGACCAGCGCCGACCTGGTCCATGCCGGTACGGCGAGCTGCGCCCCGACCAGTGCGGAGAACCTTGAACTGCAGGCGGACTTCGCCGCGCTGATCACGACGCTCAACGGCATCTGGGCAGGCACCACGAACGTCAGCGGTATCTGGAGCATGACCAACCTGCTGACCGACGCCGCCAATGTCTGGACTGCCGGAAACATCCCACAATGGACGCCGGCCGTGATCTGCTGAGCCATCGGCTGCAGGGTCGACATCGGCGGTTGCGCTGCGGATCAATCCGCTGTTCGACAGCTGTCCGGGCGCAAGCTTCGACGAAAATTCAGATTGTGAAAGCCGCGTGGTGAAAACCGCGCGGTTTTTTCGTGTCCGACGCGTAGGGTGCGCGACTCCAAAATCCGAAGTGATAGAGCCTCGCAAAAAAACCGTGACGAGTATCAAGAAGTCAGATCGCGGCAAGTTATGATCCGTCTAAACAAAGGACAGGGTTTCCAGATGCAGGATCGGCAGGGGCGCGCCGCACGGCGCAGCGGCTCGATGGCGCCGACAAACGGTGGTTTCCTGGCGCGGATGCGGGTCGGCTTCGCGATGGTGCTGCTCACCTTCGTGGTGGGTCTGGGGCATCCGGGCGCGATCCCCAGCAGTTACGCGCAATCGTCGCCGATTGCCTTCGATCTGATCGGCGATCAGGCCGCCGTGAGTCTGGCCGGCGAATTGCCGATCCACGATCCCACCGTCGGCCGGCTTGCGGGTTCTGCCGGGGTCTCTCCGGTGGCTCGGCGAGCTATGAGATTCCCATTGCCATCCCGCCCGGCCGCCGCGGCATGCAGCCGTCGGTATCGCTCAACTACAGCAGCCGCGCCGGTAATGGCATTGCGGGCATGGGCTGGTCGCTGTCGGGTCTGTCCTCGCTGCACCGCTGCCCGCAGACGTTGGAGCAGGACGGCCAGATCCGTGCGGTGCAGCTCGACGCTAACGACCGTTTATGCCTCGACGGCCAGCGTCTGGTCGCCACCAGCGGCAGTTACGGCGCGTCGGGCACGACTTACGGCACCGAGATGGAATCGTTCGTGCGCGTCACCCAGCTCGGTGGCGGTCTGACATCGGCCGCCACCTACTTCAAGGTCGAGCGCAAATCCGGTGAGATTGCGTACTACGGCAATACCGGCACCGGCGCTTCGACCGCGCGGGTGGTGCCCGGCGGCGTGAGCGTGCCGCTGACCTGGATGCTGGCGCGCACGGAAGACCGTGTGGGCAACGCCATGCATTACGCCTACACCAGTTATGGCGACGGCGAGACGCTGGTGAACGCGATCCGCTACACCGGCACCTTGAGCGCAGTCGGCAACCGCCTCGTCTCGTTCAACTACGAAGACCGCCCGGTC
>JAYUIZ010000565.1:0-5001 GCA_043765595.1 Lysobacter sp.
GCGCCATCTGCATGCGCGCGGCCATCACCAGCCGGCCTTCCTGCTCCTCATCGGACAGATCGGTCACCGGCTGCGCAAGCTGCAGCTCTTGACTGACCCGCGTCAGCGCTTCCTCGGCACTGTCTTCGTTCTTCATGCCCAGCCGCGGGCCGGCCTCGCCATCGCTGGTGTCGATCTGGAAGTCGGTCGGGAAGCGCTGCGACATCCAGTCGCGCGCGTTGTTCATGCTGATGTTGTCGGCGGCGAACTGGTCGACCGTCTGCGATACCGCCTTCAGCAGGTCGGCATACGCTTCCATCTGCTGGATCGACGCGTCCACGATGGCCTGGAAGACGTTCTGGATCAGTCCGCCGACGAATTTCGGGAAGTCGACAGCGCCGACGAAATTCCTGAAATTCTCGGCGCCCTGCTTCACGGATCCGGCCTCGAAATCGCTACCGGCGAAGGTGCCGATCTTTTCGGATGCCTTGTTCTTGGCCTGATCGACCGGATTGGCCAGCGCCTGCGCGGGCGCGCCCTGCCCGGCCAGCGCCTGTTTTTTCGCCAGCACGCCCTGGCCGGGCGTGAGCTCCTGCTTCGCAAGACCCTGCGGGTTGGCCATGTACGAGGCCACGCGCACCATCGTGCGCGCGATGTCCTGCTGCTTCTCGGGTTCGAGCGCGCGGAAACCGGCAGAGGATTCCAGCAGATGGCGCACCTGCGGACGCACTGCGCGCAGGGTGTCGTCGTCCAGCCAGGCCGGTTCGGTGTTCGGATTGCGGACGAAGGAAGCGGACATGGCGGACTCCGTGGGATGCATCAGGCCGTCGGCGGGGTGGCGGGCGTCTGACCGCCGGCCGCGGACGCGGGCGGACGCGACGCCATCGTCTTGACCATGCCCGGCTGCGCGTTCATCTGGATCGCGGCGATCGCTTCGGGATTCGCCAGTTTCTCCAGCGGCAGATAGTCGCTCTTGAAATTCACTTCCATGCTGCCGGCCAGACTGGCCTTGGTTTCCAGGCTGGCGTTGATCGAGGTCTGCGACGCGGATGCCGCGTTCAGCACCGGCTGCGACGTGGTCTTGTAGGTGCCCTTGGTATAAAAACTGGCGTCGCGGCCGCCGGTGTCGTAGGCGCCATCGGCGGAGCGGGTAAAGCCGCGATTGGATTCGTTGCTGCTCTGTTCGCTGGTGCCTTCGCTGGTGGTGCTTTTCAGATTCTTGTCGTAATCGAACTTCTGCGCGCTGCGGCGGAACTGCATGTTGTCGCGCGCCTTGAAGTCGTACATCACCTTGGCGGAGATCTTGCCGTCGGTCACCACGATGCGATTGATGCCCAGCATCACCATCGTCGCCAGCAATTGCTGCCGGCTGGTCGCCAGCTGGGTGCGCGCGGCCGGCACCAGCAGCGCCTCGACCAGTTCGTCGTCAAGGCGCTCGATGGGCTTATCCAGCGGCAGCGACTGGTTGACCTTCGCGACCGCGGCTTTCTCGTCGATGCCTTCGCGCATGGTCACCCGCGGCCCCGCGGATTTTTCGTCGCCGAACGAGAACTCGCCGGTGTCCATCGTCAGCTGGAACACGTCCGGGAACTGCTCGATCAGATGATCGCGGCCCTGATTCTGGGTGGTGTTGTCGTCGCGGAACTGATTGAGGCTCTTGGATACGTCGGCGACCAGTTTGGCGTAGGCCTCCATCTGTTCGATCGAACTCTTGACGATCGAATGGAACACGCCGTCGATAAGTCCCGCGCAGAAATCCGGGAAGTTCACCGCTTCCAGCAGCGCACCGGCGACCGCGGCGCCTTCGCGTGCGCTCTGCGCGGTGAACTTGCCTTCCTCATCGGTATTGTTGCCGGCCTTGCGGAACTGGTTGACGCTCTCGCCCGCCAGCGCCCGCACCTGCGGGCTCTGCTGCTCGGGCTTGAGGCGCAGGCCTTCGGGCTCGGCCAGATAGCTCGCAATCTGCACCATCCCTTTGGCCAGCTCTTCGCGTTTCTGCGGTGACAGTTGGGTGAACGAATCGCTGCTTTCGAGCAACTTGCGCACCTGCTGCCGGGTGACATCGACGGTCTCGCGACTGGCCGGCGGCGCGGCGCGCGCGGCGGCCTGGGTTCTGGGTGGAAAGATGGCAGACATGGGTCTCGCGCTCCGGGTCGGAGGCCGCGCGGTGCGCGGCCAGTGAACATCTCGATGACGCTTCGCTACCGCTCTTGCGGCCGCTGCGGGCAACCCGACTACTGCAGCGCCTGCGCTTCTTCTATCGCTTCGCGCATCTCGAACTCGATCGGACGCACGTACAGGCTGATGCGCGCCTGGCTGGTGGGCGTGACCCGCAGACTCAGCACCGAGAAATGGCCCTGCTGGCCCACATCGTCGACGCCGAACGCATCCAGCCAGCGCGACAGCGCAATCAGCTGGCGCGGACGCTCCGCCAGACCGAGCTTGATCAGATCCAGAAAGCGCGCGGGCAGATCGGGGATCGCCGCCAGCAGGATTTCCAGTTTCAGTTCCACGCCATCCGGCGTTTCGCGGATGCCGATCAGCACGCCGCCCGCCGGCAGTTCGAAGCGCCCACCCAGCGCAACGCCGACGATCCGCATCAGGCTGGGCAGTTGATGACCGATGCCGAGCCGGTTCATCAGCGGCCCGAGCGCGCTGACGGTCATCGGTCCGCGATGCAGGAAGGTCACGCGCTGGCTGCCGCTGTCGCGCTTGCAGCCGATGGACGTGAAGATCGGCATCAGACTAGGCATTTCGGTCATCACCTGCCGGGTCAGCATCGCCAGACCCGGCGACAGCGCTTCGATCTGCGCGGGCTGCAGTTCGTAGTAGATCTTGGTGGCGTACAGGCCGTCCTCGTCGAACGAACTGCCGAACCAGGCGCCGAAGTTCATCCAGCTCATGCCGCCGAAGCCGCGCCATTCCTCGCTGCGGTTGTCGAACCAGCGCAATGCGTCGCGGCCGAACACCGGCTGGATCAGGCGACGCATTTCGCGCGTCGCCTCATCGCGCCGCGACACCGGCGACGCACCCGGGCCGAGCGGCTCGATGGTGAAGCGCAGTTTGTTGGGTTCGGCCTCCGAGAACGAGGGCTCGTACGGCACCGCGCCCGGGGTCAGCGCGTTGTGGGCATACGAGACATCGTCGTCCGGAAGATAGAACGTACGCTCGATCAGATCGCCGATGTACGGCATCGGATCGCGGGTGCCTAGCGCCTGCGAGGCGGAGTGGAGCGAGCGCTCCACCAGATGCCTCATCGGCTGCGCGCGTGTGCCATGGTGGGACATGATCGTTCTCCGTGGAGTGTTGCAATCGCGTGTTCGGAAGCTGCGTGTCCGGAAGCTGCGTGATCAGAAGCTCGGCAGGCTGATACCCGCAGAATCGAGCACATCCCGCGCCATCTGCGGCATTTCGATCGGCTTGCTGGTGATGGTGGGCGACTCGACCGGCTGCGAGAAATCCTCGACCCGCTGGTCGCCGATGCCGCCCACCGCGATCATTTGCTCGCAGGCCTGCAGCAGATCCCAGTCGGTGGGCTCTTCCATCGGCCGGTCGCTGCCGCGCAGCTGCGGGTTGGTCAGCGCGTTGGTGGAAATCACTTCGCCCATCCGGTTGGTCAGCCGCTGATGGTTCAGCGCCAGCCACGCGATGATGATCGCGCCGCATTTGGCCTGGGTGCGATAGCGGTGGCTGTTGCGGGTGCCGCCGAGATAATTGGCGTTGACCTGATCCATCACCTGCCACATGTCGCGCGCGCCGAACGAGGTGCGGATTTCCTGGTCGCTGAGCAGGTCGCGGTATTCGATGATCAGCGTCTTCAGCTCTTTCGAGAACTGATAGGCGATGCCGTAGCAGTTGCGCGACAGGCTGGCGGCGAGATCGCGCGCGGCCTTGCGCACCTGTTCCTGCGAGACCGACAGCGGGATCTGGCTGCGGAACATGCGGTCGACGGTGAGCTGGCGGCCGAACGACGACACCGACGACACGAAGCGCAGCCACAGGTCGTTGAATTCGCGATTGGGCTGATTCATGCTGGGATCGCCGCCGGGCGCGCCGAACGCGCGCATGTACAGATCGCGGCGCTCGCCTTCGGTGATGCGCTCCGACGACTTCTTGTAATAGCTGTAGAGATAGTCGCCGGTCTTGCCGTAGCTCAGCGGCAGCAGGCCGGCGCGGAACAGTTCGACGATGCGCTCCACCACCTGCGGCATCCGCGCCTCTTCCAGCTGATAGGCGAAATAGATGGCCTGGGCGGCGTCGAGATTCTCGCGCACGATCTCACTATCGGTTGCTTCTTCCAGATCCGGCAGCGCGATGTCGAACGACGACGGCGGCGCGCCGCCGACCACGCCACTCTGCATTTCGTAGACGTTTTCGATCCGGCTGGCCAACCATGGGTCGTTGAAGCTGATGCCGTCGGCCGCGAGCTTGCGCACCACCGCGGCCAGATTGCGGCCGCTGAGCACGCAGACCTTCGACAGCAGGTTCGGATCCGAGTCCTTGTCCGGCTTGCGGTCTTCCGGGTCGCCGCCGGGGCGGATGCAGCCGAACACGCTCTCGTCGATCAGTTTCGCCTTGATCTGCGAATGGAGCGCGACCGGATATTTCCGGCTGAGCAGATCGAACGCGGCGTCGAACAGTTCGCGGCTCTCGCGGTATTCGCCCTGCGCCGCGCTGACCTTCTGCACGAAGCCGCGGCGATCGGCGTCGGTCGTGCCGTCCAGCTGCAGCAGACCGCAGATACCGACGATCTCGCGCTCCGCCCGCTGCAGCTGATCGAGGAAATTCTGCGGCACGCGCTGGGTGCCGATCAGCCCGTATTTGTGGACGTAATCGGTGTTCTTCTTCTGGCCGTTGGGCTTGGCGGCCTTGGCGGCCTTGGCGGCCGCGGCTACGGTGGAGGTCGCGTCGTCGGCACCGGCAGACAGTTCCTCCCAGGAGCGCTGCGCGTAGGTCGATGCGACCCTGCGGTAGAACGGATCGGCAACGATGTCGCTGCCGAGCGTTGTTTCGATGTCGGCC
>JAYUIZ010000566.1:0-4996 GCA_043765595.1 Lysobacter sp.
GTTCGCGGGCGGCAAGAGCCCGATCTGGAACCAGTTCGGTCATGAGCGCATGGGCTGGTCGTTGTCGACCTTCAGCCCGATCGCTCCGTAACGCACGTCAGCGTCGATGGTTGATCGCGACAAACCGCACCCCGCGCCGTCCGCCACGGACGGCGACGGGGTGCGCGTGGTCGAGCGCACGGGTGCCGGAAGGCGCCCTGCGTTTTTGTACAAGGCGCTGGCGCTGGTCATGGTTGGCGCGACGCTGTCCGGTGGCGTGTATCTCTACAACCGCGACAAGGCGCTGGGTGCCGGACATGCCGATGCCGCAAACGACACTGCCGATACGCGCATCGCCGATGCGAACGCTAGCGGCGCTGCGCAATCCGCCACGTCCGCAACGGCCACTGTGGCGCGTCGGCTGATGGCCGCGCAAGCCAATGGCCCGGGCGATCCGACGCAAGACCTGGCCGACGCGCTGTCTGGCAGCGTGCGTCCCGGCGAAGAGCCGTCCGCGGCCGAAGTCATCGCCGAGTTGAACAAGGCCGGCATCCATACGGGCATCGCTGCGTTTCCGCCGCCGGGCACCAGCCCGCCGCTGGTGGGACTGGCCGTTCCCGACGATTACCCGCTGCCGGAAGGCTATGTCCGCCATTTCCAGGCGACCGACGATGGCCAACGGATCGAACCGATCCTGATGTTCTCGCCCGACTATCAATTCTTCGACGCGTCCGGCAAACCGATCAAGATCCCGGACAACCGCGTGGTTCCGCCGGGCATGGTGCCGTCCGGGCTGACGGTGCGGCCGATCGTGATTCCGCCGCCGCTGCAACCGGGGAAACCCTAGCTCTGAACGCGATCCTGCGCGCTCACCCGGCCTGGCGCGGACTCGTGGCGGTCGCTGTCAGTGCGGCCCTGCTGGGCCTGTACGCCTCCGGCGCTGCGTTCGCCGGCATTCCGTTCGCTGGCTTTGCATTGGTATACCTGTTCGGCTTCGTCGCGCTGGTGCCGTGGTTGCTCGCATTGGACACCACCAGCACCGCCATCGGCGCCGCATGCAGCGGGCTGACGATGAGCCTCGCCTTCGTCATCGCGGTGCTGGCGTGGTTTGGTTACGCCATCGCCCACTATGCCGGCGCGGACTCCGCCATCGGGCTGCTGATCGTGCTGGCCGCCTCGCCGCTGCTGCAGCCGCAGTTCATCGCCTTCGCGCTGGTGCGCCACTTCGTGGGGCGTCGCTATGGCGCGGTGGTGCGCGCATTGGCCGGTGCGTCGGCATGGGTCACGGCCGAATGGCTGTTTCCGAAACTGCTGGGCGACACCCTGGGTCATGGCATGTATCCCTCGCAGCTGCTGCGCCAGATCGCTGATGTCGGCGGCGCGGCCGGCATCACTTTTCTGCTGATCCTGGCGAACGAAGCCGTGGCCGCCGCCATCGTGCGTCGGCGCGAAGGCATGCGCGCGCTGGCCAAGCCGCTGGCGATGGCCGCGTGCGTGGTGATCGCGATGGCGGGCTACGGCGGCGTGCGCCTGTCGATGCTGTCGACCTCCACAGGCACCGGCACACCGCTGCGCGTGGGCATGGTGCAATCGAACATCGTCGATTACGAAAGCCTGCGCCGCGAGATGGGCGCGTATGAAGTCGTACGCCACGTGCTGGACACGCATTACGCGATGTCGCGCGAGGCGGTAGACAAGCATCAGGTGGACGCGCTGCTGTGGTCGGAAACCGTGTATCCGACCACGTTCGGAAACCCCAAAAGTGAAGGCGGCGCCGAACTCGATCGCGAGATCCAGGATTTCGTGTCCGCCGCCGGCGTGCCGCTTGTTTTCGGCACCTACGATCTGGATGCGAACGGCGAATACAACGCGGCGGCCTTCCTGCGGCCGCAGGCGGCGCAGCTGGGCTTCTATCGCAAGACCGATCTGTTCCTGTTCACCGAATACGTGCCGCAGTGGCTGGACGGGCCGACCGTCCGCCGCTGGATGCCGTGGGCCGGCACCTGGACGCGGGGCGATGGCGCGCGCGTGTTCCCGCTGCAGCTGGCGGATGGGCGCGAGATCCCGGTCACGCCGCTGATCTGCCTCGACGACGTAAACAGCAACTTGGCGATCGACGGCCGGCGGCTGGGCGCGCAGGCGATCCTGGGCATGTCCAACGACTCCTGGTTCACCGGCCACCCGGCCGGCGCGAACCTGCATCTGGCGGTGGCGGCGTTCCGCAGCATCGAAACCCGTATGCCGCAGCTGCGCGTGACCAACAATGGCGTGAGCGCGGTCATCGATGCGACCGGCGCGGTGGTCGCCAGCACCGCGATGGACGAACAGAAAATCCTGATCGGCGAAGTGCAGACCGGCGAACCGCCCGCGACGTTGATGGTGGCCTGGGGCGACTGGGTTGGCCGCGCGGGTTTCGCATTCCTGTTGTTGCTGGCGCTGTCCGCCGTCGGCGCGGCGCTGACCAAGCGCGCCGCACGCAGCGGGATCGCCGCGTCGGCAACGACATCGCTGGAAGACTTTCGGGCCGAAGTGATCGTGCTTTCGCCCGCATGGCGCATCGCAGCGGGTCTGCTGCAGGTGTTGGCCCGCGGCAGCCTGCTGTGGATGGGCGCGGCGCTGTTGTTTATGGACAACCCGGAGACCAATCGGCTGACGCAGATCTGGATGTTCGCCGCGCTGGTGCTGGCGCCCGAGCTGGCGGCATGGTGCATCCAGCGCGCCTTCGCCGCGACGCTGCGCATCGAGGGCGACGCTCTTGTGCTGGAGCAGCGCGAACGCCGCACCGAGATTCCTCTGAATCGCATCGCTGCGGTGACGCCGTGGAGGCTGCCGATTCCCGCAACAGGCGTCTGGCTGACGCTCGACTCCGGGCGGCGCTGGTCGCAGGGCATCGCGCTGCGCGATGCTGCGGGCCTGATCGATGCGCTGATGCATGCAGGCGCGCGGCCTTCGCTGTCTGAAACCCTCGCCGGTCGCGCAACAATCTACGCACGCACGCGCTTGGCCGTCCGCAAAAGCATTCTCGATCACCCTGCGCTGAAATTCGTATTGTTTCCGCTGGTGCCCGCCCTGCCCGCCTTCCGCCTGCACCAGCACATCGCGTTCGGCGGCACCTTCGGCGAATACCACACGTTCGGTCTGCAGGCGTACGTCACCGCGCTGCTCATCTGGTGGGCCACTTGGGCGATCCATCTGGCGATGTTCGCCGCAGCGCTGCGTGTGGCGATTGAAGCGGGCACGTGGCTGTCGGTCGTGCTGCGTCCCGCAAGCGCGATCAACGTGCACAGGATGCTAGAAATCCTGGGGCGACTGATGTTCTATGTCGGCGTGCCTGCGTGGCTGGCGATCCGCTTCCTGGCTTGATTATCGTTTGGGGCGTTACGGCCCGGGGAACACTATGGGTCGAACCTGCAGCCGGGCCTGCCCGAGGTGAGCTGATCATGAAAGAATGACAATGTCCGGGCACCGTATTTATCGAATCAAGTTTTCGGGTTTCTACCCGATGTATGTCCCCAAGGCCAAACGCAAGCAGCGTACGCGGGCAGATGTCGGCCGTATCCATCAGCTGGCTGACCGGCTATGCCCAGGTGGAACTTGAAAACCAGATCGATATCGATGTCGATGTCGACAACTTTTTCAACGAGTTTGAATGCTGCATTCTTTCGTAGGAGGGCCTTCAGGCCCGATCTTTTGGCCGCACATCCGCATCGAACGCACGCTCGGGGCTGAAGCCCCTCCTACGCAAGCAGAGCAATCGATTTGAACATGTTCGCACCGGATTCATCGCACATATCAGCGGCAGTGCATACCGTATCCTTTCCCATGAAAAAACTCTGCAGTTACTATAAAGAACAGCCGGCAGTGACTGGCATCCTGCCGTTGTACAGCATTCTTGTTTTTTTGGTGATTGGAGGCGGAAGAGTATCTTCCAACAGCTGCGCGGACTGCGCGGGCGGGAGAAACCTGTTGGCGCTTCTCTTTCTGGCAGCCGCTGCGGTGGTAGTGTTCGTGGTCGCTGTCATCCTCTGGTGAACATGAAGCACTACTCGTTGTCTTGTCTGACTGCACTGGGCATCGCATGCGCGGCAGGAGGATGTTCCGCGTCCGGCGCGCATCTTCTCTCCGACAGCGCGCGTTGGAACGAAGACTTCACCCGCTTCTCGCCACCAACGCCAGCGTGCCCCGGCGGCAGCCTGGCCGCGCTGAAAACTCGCATGAGCGTCATCGGGCCGCATACGCCGGCATCCCTCGAAACGATGGCGGCCCGGGCCAGACAGGATGATCAGGAAGCGGAAACGACGACCATGGTCCCCGCTTCCGTTTCTGCGCCCATCAAGGCGCGCTTGAAGGATTTTCATCGGATCCATGCATTCGACTTCATGACCGACCCCGACAGATCCCCGTGGTGGGGATTTCACGGCGTTGTCGTTACGGACGGAGATTGCATCGTTCACGTCGAAGTCGGCGGATACGATCATGGATAGTCGGCATGACCATGCATTCAGAACGGTTGTGCATCGCGCCACGATCTTTGCACTGACCGCCCTGCTCGCGGCATGCGGCTCCTGCGGTTCCAACGCCGATGCGATCGCATCGGCGCGCAGTCTGTCGCAACCAAGGCTTGCGCAGCTGTTTCGCGACCTGCAGGCCCTGGACATCGCGTCCGGGCAGCGTCGCGTGTATCTCGACGCCACCACCGGCGTGCCGGATGTCTTCCACGATCTCGCCCCGCAGTCCATCGCGGTCGACGGACATACCGCACGCGTGCATCTGTCCGGCTGTGTAGACGACAAGGTAATGCTGATCGCGACAGGTCTCGACAAGCGCGGCCGCGCAGAGATCACGCTGCTGCCCGGCGAAGCAAAGGACGCGTTGATTATGTGGCGGTTGAGATGATGATCGAAGGCTAGATCTGCTGGATCATGAACGTGCCGCGTAACTTATAGATTTCATTCACCCCGATGCTAGTGTAGTGCTTCAAAAATCGCGACCACTTTTTTGCAGCCTCGCGACTTGC
>JAYUIZ010000567.1:0-4988 GCA_043765595.1 Lysobacter sp.
CGTTCACGTATCTTGAAATGTCCAGGTTATGGACCAGTACGCGTGATCAGTGATTTCACCGACGCCGAAAAAAAGCCGCGCAATGCGCGGCTTTTTTCATTTATCGAAGACGCGTGTTTCAGTTCAGTCCTTCATCCTTCAATACCTTCTGCACCGCTGCATCGGCTTCGATGCGCGACGCGAATGCGGCGAGATTCTCCAGGCCTGAAACATCGACGCCGTTATTCAGCGCCCAGCGCCAGGTCACGTACAGATACGGATCGGCGACCGAGCGGCTGCCTGCAAGCCATTCTTTATCGGCCAGATGCGCATCGGCGCGTTCGAACAGCGTACGTACTTTCGCGCGCGCCGCATCCTTGGTCCTGTCGATCAGCGCAGCGTCTTCGAGATAGGCGGTGCTGCCGAAGAGCGGATGAAATGCAGGATGCACGTCGGCGTTAGAGAACGCGATCCACCTGTTCACTTCCGCGCGGCTTTTCGCGGTGCCGTCGCCGCCCAGGCCGCTCTCCGGATGCAGGTCGGCGAGATAGTTCAGGATCGCGGAATTCTGGGTCAGCACCCAGCCGTCCTGTTCCAGCGCCGGCACCGCGCCCGCGGGATTGATCGCGAGAAACTCGGGTTTCTTGCGGTCGTCGCGATTGACCTGCACCGCTTCGTAGGGCTTGCCGATCCATTCCAGCACAATGTGGTCGGCGAGTGAGCAGGCGCCGGGGGAGTAATAGAGTTTCATGCGCAGTTCCCTTGGGGTGAGGTGGGGATGAAACCGGATCATGGTGTCCCGAACCGTGAGCTTCAACCGAAGCATGTGGAATGCAGTGTCGTCGACATGCCGATGCGAGCGATCGTCGCAACGGAATCCAGGTAATGGAATGTAGGCAACGGAATCTGCGCAAAAAAAATTGTGCGGACAGCGCGCAAAAAAAGCCGCAGAAACTGCGGCCATCGATCAATCGTCGATCATTCGATTCCGGAATCGAAACCGGCCGTGGTTTCATCCGCGGCCGGGTTTGTCCTTCTGCGATTTCAGCGACTGCACTTTCAGGAACGTGTGGTCGCCGATATTCGCGACCTGATACGCATTGCGCCAGCTGGGCTGGGCAATGGACAGGGCCGCGAAGTGGCTGGCGCCGGGAACGATCTCCTGACGCTCGCCTTCCGGCAGCGCCCAGTTGCGCTCGGCTTCTAGCGCGATGGTGACCGCCTGCGACCAGGCTTCGGCATTGCCGAGCTGCGTGCGCGGCGACACGATGGTCGGCGCGAACTGTTTGCGGGCGGTAACGACTTCGCACATCGAGTCGCCCCACAGGCCGCTGTCCTCGCGGCGCAGCGCGACTTCGGCGACCGCCTGCTGTCCGCGGACAGGCTGGTTGCGTGCTTCCAGGTACAGCGTGGTACTGAGACATAGCGAATCGGCGGCCTGCGGGGGCAACACCGATGCGATCCAGAGGATCCATGCGAGCTTCATTGGAACTCCTTGCTTCGTTGCTTCGGCCGAACGGTGCACGGGCAAGGGCCCGGAACATCGATTCGGGTGCGACATGGCGATAGACAGTCCGGCGTGACGCCGGGCGCTTGCGAGGATCGCAAGACAAGGGGCTGCGGGCTCTATGGCCGCTTGTAGCCCAAACGTGGACCGGGGCGGGGGACCCACCAAAGGGGTGGCGTCATCTCCCGACACGATCTCGCGCTGGTCCCGCATCCGGTTGGCGGGAAAGCAGGCGTAGAGTAGTCAGCGAAACATAACGCAAGCTGAATGATATTTTGGAAATATCTGATTCGATTGGAGTTTTTGTTCGGAAGATGGCGTAAGCCACTGTCGGCACAAGGACTGAGCCCGCCGTGGACCCGTGCCAACGGTGTTGCAGTGCGACATCGAGCAGTGCGACTGCGATCCTGGATTGCGCGGATTTTGGTCCTTCGACACCGTAGGAGGGCCTTTAGGCCCGAGCACTACCCGAACAACCGAACAACCCGAACAACCCGGACAACCCGGACAACCCGGACAACCCGGACAACCCGGACAACCCGGACAACCCGGACAACCCGGACAGCTCGGGGCTGAAGCCCCTCCTACGGCAGGACTACAGCCCCGCCGCCACCTGGCTGCCCTGCGCGATCGCACGCTTGGCGTCGAGTTCCGCGGCTATGTCGGCGCCACCGATCAGATGGGCGGCGACACCCGCAGCCTGCAGGGCGTCGAGCAGCTCCCGGCGAGGTTCTTGACCTGCGCAGATCACCACGTGATCCACCGGCAGCGTCTGTTCCTTGCCATCGACGCGGATGCGGAACCCGCTGTCGTCGATGCCCAGATATTCCACGCCGCCCAGCATCGCCACCTGTTTGGCCTTCAACGCGGCGCGATGGATCCAGCCGGTGGTCTTGCCCAGCTTCGCGCCGGGTTTGCCCGCACTGCGCTGCAGTAACCAGACTTCGCGGGTGGGCGGCTCCGGTTCGGGTTTGCGCAGGCCGCCGGGGCCGGAAAAAGTCGGGTCCACGCCCCACTCGGCCATCCAGCGCTGCGGGTCCAGCGTAGACGAAGGATGTTTTGCCGCGCCGTGCGCCGGCTTCAGGTCGAAAGCTGTCGCGTCGAGGATCGGCGTGTGGACCAGATACTCGGCCACATCGAAGCCGATGCCTCCAGCGCCGATGATCGCGACCCGTGCGCCGGGAACGACGCGGCCGCTTAGCACATCCAGATAACTGACGACCTTGGCGTGATCGATTCCCGGCAGCTCGACCTTGCGCGGGCGGATGCCGGTGGCCAGCACCACCTCGTCGAAGCCCTTCAGCGCATCGGTGTCGGCCACCGTCGAGAGCCGCAGTTCGACGCCCGTGTCGACGATGCGGTGACGGAAATAGCGCAGGGTTTCGTGGAACTCTTCCTTGCCGGGGATCTGCTTGGCGAGGTTGAATTGCCCGCCGATCTCGTCGGCGGCATCGAATAGCGTCACCCGGTGGCCGCGCTCGGCGGCGACCGTGGCGCAGGCCAGTCCGGCGGGGCCGGCGCCCACCACCGCAACGCGTTTCGGCGCGGAGGTCTTCGTGTAGTTCAGTTCGGTTTCCGCGCAGGCGCGCGGGTTGACCAGGCAACTGGCTTTTTTCTGTTCGAACACGTGGTCCAGGCAGGCCTGGTTGCAGGCGATGCACGTATTGATGCGATCGGCGCGGCCGGCGCGGGCCTTGTTCGCCCATTCCGGGTCGGCCAGCAGCGGACGTGCCATCGAGATCAGATCGGCGCCGCCGCTGGCGAGAATGCCTTCAGCCACGTCCGGCATGTTGATGCGATTGGTCGCGACCAGCGGCAGCCTCACTTCCGGGCGCAGCTTGGCGGTAACGCCTGCGAACGCCGCGCGCGGCACTGAAGTCGCGATGGTCGGCACCCGTGCCTCGTGCCAGCCGATGCCGGTATTGAGGATGGTCGCGCCGGCGGCTTCGACGGCTTTGGCCTGGGCGACGATCTCTTCCCAGCCCGAACCTTCCGGCACCAGCTCCAGCATCGACAATCTATAAATGATGATGAAATCCGGGCCGCAGGCTTCGCGCACCCGGCGCACGATCTCGGTCGCGAAGCGCATGCGCTTCTGCAGATCGCCGCCCCAGCCGTCCTTGCGGCGGTTGGTGCGGGCGCTGAGGAACTGGTTGATCAGATAACCCTCGGAGCCCATCACCTCGACGCCGTCGTAGCCGCCGTCGCGGGCGAGGCGGGCAGCGTTGGCGTAGGCCGAAATCGTGCGTTCTACGCCGAAGCCGGTCAGCGCGCGCGGCGTGAACGGATTGATCGGCGATTTGACCTTCGACGGCGCCACCGACAGCGGGTGATAGGAATAGCGGCCGGCGTGCAGCAACTGCAGGCAGATCTTCGCGCCGTGCGCGTGCACGGCGCTGGTGACCAGACGATGCTTGCGCGCCTCCCAGGGCCAGCTGAGCTTGCCGGCGAACGGCGTCAACCAGCCCATCATGTTCGGCGAGAAGCCGCCGGTGACGATCAGGCCGACGCCGCCAGCCGCGCGTTCACCGAAATAGGCGGCGAGCTTCGGGAAATCGCGGGCGCGATCCTCCAGCCCGGTGTGCATCGACCCCATCAGCACCCGGTTGCGCAGGGTGGTGAAGCCGAGATCAAGCGGCGAGAACAGGTGAGGGTAAGGGGCGGTAGCAGGCTGTGTGGTCATTGGCCAATACGCAAACGTATGGAAGCGCGCACGATGCCGGGAAAGACGACCGTGCTCAAGGGGTTTCGATCAGGGCTTTCGATCCAAGGCGTCATCCAGCGTGCGATTAGGCCGGCGATCCTGCGTTTCGGCAGACCGCGCCGGACTTTACACCGCCGGATCTGTCGATTCGACACAAGGCGCAGGGCAGGGTGGATGCAGGGTCTGGCAAAATAGCCGGCTTCACACGCCACTACCGAGCCGCGAACCATGGGTCACCACGATATCCGCTCCGCCGTCCGCCCGAATCCCGACCAGCCGATGGTCGACATCGCCGATTACGTCATCGACACCCGGATCGAGTCGCAGGAGGCCTACGACACCGCGCGCTACATGCTGCTCGATTCGCTGGCCTGCGCGATGCTGGCCATGAAGTTCGAGGGCTGCGTCAAGCACCTTGGCCCGCTGGTCCCAGGCGCCGAACTGCCGGGCGGCGCGCGCGTGCCGGGCACATCCTTCGAGCTCGACCCGGTGCAGGCCGCGTTCAACATCGGCACGCTCGTGCGCTGGCTCGACTTCAACGACACCTGGCTGGCCGCCGAGTGGGGCCATCCGTCCGACAACCTCGGCGCCATCCTGGCGGTCGGCGATTACCTTAGCCGCAAGGCCGAGAAGGCGGGGGGCAAGGGCCTGACCGTGCGCGACGCGCTGACCTGGGCAATCAAGGCCCATGAAATCCAGGGTGTGTACGCGCTGCAGAATTCGTTCAACCGCGTCGGTCTGGACCACGTGATCCTGGTGCGTCTGGCGTCCACCGCCGTATCCACCGCGATGTTCGGC
>JAYUIZ010000568.1:0-1804 GCA_043765595.1 Lysobacter sp.
CGCAGCCGAGGAATCCGACACGCCGCTGTGGGCGTCGCCGCGCCGCGGCCACGAACTGTTCAATCATCTGCAATATCACCTCGCACGTAAACTCGCGCCCCGGCTCACCGTGCACGGCGTATTCATGGAGATCTATTCCATCGGCGTGCTGATCACCGGCGATTCCGGCGCGGGCAAGAGCGAGCTGGCGCTGGAACTGGTGACCCGCGGCCATCGCCTGGTCGCCGACGATGCGCCGGAGTTCACCCAGATCGCGCCCGACGTGCTGGACGGCGCCTGCCCCGACCTGCTGCAGGATCTGCTGGAACTGCGCGGCCTCGGGATCCTCAACGTGCGCCAGATGTTCGGCGATACCGCGGTGAAGCGGAACAAATATCTGCGTCTGATCGTCCATCTCACCCGCCCGCACCTGGAACCGCAGGCGACCGGCGGCATGGGCATGGAGCGTCTGGTCGGCGATCTCGGTTCGCGGCGACTGCTCGACCTCGACGTGCCTATGATCACCCTGCCGGTGATGCCCGGCCGCAACCTCGCCGTACTCGCCGAAGCCGCCGCGCGCGCGCATATCCTGCGCATCAAGGGCGTCGACCCGGCCGCCGCGTTCATGGCGCGTCATTCGCATTTCCTTGAGCGCTCGCAAACATGAGCACGTCGATGAGCACGCCCGCTGCGCCCGTCGCCCCGCAGGATTCCAGCCTGATCATCGTCAGCGGCATGTCAGGCAGCGGCAAATCCATCGCCCTGAACACCTTCGAGGATCTCGACTACTACTGCGTCGACAATCTTCCGGCCGATCTGCTCGCCGAATTCGTGCGCGGCGCCACCGTCAAGAACGATATGCCGCCGAAGCTCGCGGTCGGCATTGATGCGCGCAACCGCAACACCGACCTGTCGAAGCTGCCATCGTGGCTATCGCAGGCCGGCTCGCTGGGGCTCGATCCCAAGCTGGTGTTCTTCGACGCCAGCGACGACGTCCTGCTGAAGCGTTACGCCGAAACCCGCCGCCGGCACCCGCTGAGCCATCTCGGCCTCGCACTCGCGGATGCGATCGCGCTTGAGCGGCGCATGCTCAAACCGTTGCGTGCGCAGGCCGATGTAATCATCGATACCAGCGAACTCAACGTCCATCAGATGCGACGCCGGGTGATCGCCGAACTGGGCCTCACCGCCGACCGAACCGTCTCGCTGCTGTTCGAATCCTTCGCCTACCGCCGCGGCGTGCCGTCAGACGCCGACTTCGTATTCGACGCGCGCGGCCTGCCCAACCCGCACTGGGACGCACGCCTGCGCCCGCTCTCCGGTCGCGACCGCGAAGTGCGCGAATATCTGGACACCCAGGCCGACGTCAACGAATACACAACCCAAGTCGCCGCATTCCTCGACAACTGGCTGCCGCGCATCCAGGCAGATACACGCAGCTACATCACCGTCGCGTTCGGCTGCACCGGCGGCCGTCACCGTTCGGTCTATCTTGCCGAAACCCTCGCCGCGCACGCCCGCGAACACGGCTGGCGCGACGTGGCGGCGTATCACCGCGAGCTGGAGTGATCGTCGCGCCTGCGGGCGCGACATGTTGCGGGATCACTCGTTTCCCGAGCGCAACGACCAGAACGGGATGTTCCTGCGCAGCCGGTAACCCATGTGTTCGTACATGTTCTTAGCGCGCGGGTTCTTGTGGCTGACATGCAGATACGGCGTACGACCCTGCGCGAGGATATCGCTGGTGAGCATCGCGGCGATCTGGCCAGCCGGATAACGCTTGAGTTAAGCCGCCATGCGGTGGGGCGGCGGACATGTGCAAGCG
>JAYUIZ010000569.1:0-4983 GCA_043765595.1 Lysobacter sp.
TCGGTGAGTCGGCGCGCGCCGCCGATCTGCCCCAGCCAGCGCGGCGCGGCCTGCCGCGCGAAGGGTAGCAGCGCCGGCAGCGGGCCGCGACTGCGCCACAGCGCGGCGGCGCGGTCGAAATCGTCAATGGTCCGCGCCGAGCGCTGCGGGTCGCTGTCGAAGGCTTCGATGGCTGCGGCGTCGAAGCCCAGCAGCGGCGTCGCCAGCGCGGCGCGGAACAGCCCCGGACTGCCGGGTTCGGCCAGCGCGCGCAGCACGGTCTGCAGCATGCCGGCGGCCTCGCTGTCGAACACGCCGTCCTTGCTCAGCAGCGCCGCCGGCAGCCCGGCAACCGCAAGCGCGCGATGCATCCGCTGCGCTTCGTCGTTGCTGCGGGTGAGAATCGCGATATCGGACGGACGCAGCGGCGCGCCGTGCAGCGTGGCGTGCGCGAGCAGATCGGCGATGGCGGCCACCGCTGTCGCGCACATCAGCGGCAGTTCGTCTTCCTTGCCGCGAAAGCCTTTGTACGCATTCGACGACGCATGCTGTGTTTTGTCGGGCGCGGGCGGCGGCAGCCAGTGCAGGGTCAACGCGGGCACCGGCGTATCGCCAAGACGAAGATCGGCGTCGGCCGCGCTGCCGGCGGCACGCAATGCGTGGAATTCGATACGCGCATCGCGGAACGGCTGCGCATGCGCGGTGAATACGATTTCCAGCGCCTGCAACACCGCGGGCCGCGAGCGGTAGTTGGCGTCGAGCGCATATTCGCCCGCTGGCCCGTCCGCGGCGGCCAAACGACGCACGCGGTCGCGGGCACGCAGATACGTTTCCAGATCGCCGCCGCGGAATCGGTAGATCGCCTGCTTGGGATCGCCGATCAGGCACAGCAGCCGCTGCTCGGGATCGGCCGCTTTGTGGATGCGGCTGAAGATGTCCCATTGCCGCGGGTCGGTATCCTGGAATTCGTCGATCAGCAGCAGCGGCCAGCGCTCGGCGAGCGCGGCGGTGAAGACCGGATCGTCGCTGGCGCGCCACACCGCTTCGATCAATTGATCCTGGGTGCGCTCGCCGCGCAGATGCATCAGTGCTGCGAACCGCAACTGCACGTCGTTGCGCAGCGCGTGCAGCGCGGCGGCGGCATCGGAGTCGTCCGCGCGCGGCAGCGTGGTGCGCGCGGGGTCGCAGAGTTTCGGCAAATCCTTCGCCAGTGCGGCGGGATGCTTCCAGACCTCGCGCAACAATGTGTACTGCGTGGGCTCGCCTTCCTTGCCAGCCGCGCAGCGCCACAGCTGCGCCGCGACTTCGTCCCAGGCGTCGGGCGCGCCGTCGACCAGTTCAACATCGGCCAGCAGCCCAGCGCGGAAACCGAACTCGCGCAGCGCGCGCTGGCAGAAACCGTGGATGGTAGCGATCAGCGCCTCGTCAAGCTGCGCCAGCGCCGCGCGCAGACGATCGCGCAGTGTCGCGGCATCGACCGATGCGCCCGCCTGCGCGAGTACGGCTTTCGCAGCATTCGCTTCGCTGTCGTCGTCGCGCGTTGGCGCGCCGTCCAGCACTTTCTGCGCAGCAAGCAGGCGCTGGCGCAGGCGTTTGCGAAGCTCCTGCGTCGCCGCGCGGGTGAACGTCACCGCCAGCAGCTGCTGGATCGGCACGCCGCGTTCCAGCAGCAGGCGCAGCAGCACCGTGACCAGGGTGAAGGTCTTGCCGGTGCCGGCGCTGGCCTCGATCAAGCGCAGGCCGTGCAGCGGCAGCGCAAGGCCGAGATCGCCGCTGTCGCCGACGGGTTGCGGGCGATGCTCTGACGCGTTCACGCCTGCGTCTCCAGCGCAGCGAAGATGGCGCGCGCAACCGCAGCGAAATCCAGAGCGCGCGCGCTGTCGACCGCATCGAACAATCCCTGCGGACGAAACGCGAGCGCGAGCCACGCGTCGGACGATTCGCCGCCGTAATCGCCGAAGCTCGGCGCGAACGCCTGCTGCGCCGCCGTCCATGCCGCGGCGTGATCGGGCGGTTGTTTCGCATGAAATTTTTCGACGTACGCCCAGCCTGCTTTCGGCGCGAACGGCAGCGGTTCGGCTTGGCCGCGGCGCCACAGCGCAAGCAGCGCATTCAATCGCGTCAGTGCGGTGTCGCGGTCGATGCCGGTGAAGGTCTGGATTGCAATCGGTGGCGCGTCTTCGGCCGTATCGGCGGATTTTTTCCTGCCGCTTTTAGCTTCGCCCTCGCCTACCTGCACCGTGCGTGCGGCAGCGCCATGCACGGACGCCAACAGCAGATGATCGATGCCCGCGCGCAGCCGGCGCTTGCCTTCGAGCTTGCCGGCTTCGAGGATCAGCCGCAGTGGATGGCCGTCGGCGTCGCGATGCACGTCGTCGAAACGGAACGCTACCGGCTTCGTCGCTTCCACGACTTCGCGCGGGGTCGAAGCGGTCAACACGGCATGCGCTTCCGCAAGCAGCCCGCGCGCCAGCGGCCGGGTGTCTTCGATCAACGCCTCGCCGTCGCGCCCGGGCGGCAGTTCGGCGCGCGCGCGCATGCGCCGGACCACTTCGTCGTCGTCATCGTCGCCGACCTCATCGTCGCTCGGCTCCGAGTCGTTGGCGGTCAAGGCTGAAATCACCGCATAGCGGCGCAGCGCATCGCGGCCCTGTGGTTCGCGGTCGTCGAGCGTTTCTTCGCGGGTGACCAGCCGCAGGCCCAGTCGATCCTGCAGCCACGCTTTTGCCGGATTGGCGAAAAATGCCTGCAGCGTTTTGCGATCTGGCAGCTCAAACAATTCGGCCGCATCGATCGCCAGCGGCACCGCCACGAACGGCGGCTCGTTCACCTGTACGGCCGCAGCCGCAGGCATCGCCCATTCCTTGCGATACGAGAACCGCCGCGGTTCGACGCCGCCGTCGTCGCCCGCGCCGAACGCGCGCGGCGAGAACGGCTGCAGCGGGTGCTGCACGCAGAGCTGTTCGCGCACGTGTTCGCCATGCATGCGCTCAACCGCGTCCAGCAGCTCGGCGATCACCGGCGACGGCTCGCGCACGCTGCCGTCGCGCGCGTCACTGCCGCCGTAGCTGAGATAGAACACGTCGCCGGCCGCGCACAGCAGTTGCAGGAACAGGAAGCGGTCGTCGTCGCGCACCGAGCGGTCGCCGGGATAGCGCGGCGCACGGCCTTGGATGGCATCGACCAGACGATTGATGTCGTCGGCCGGTTCGCGGCGCGGATAGGCATCGGCGTCGAGCCCGAGCAGGCAGATCACGCGGAACGGCACCGTGCGCAGCGGCACCATGCCGGCGAAGGTCACGCCGCCCGAGAGCCATGGCCGATGCGGCGACGGCTCGGTCAGCGCGTCGCGCAGCGCGCGGCGCACCAGCAGCGCGGGCAGCGCGCCTGCGTTGGCGGCCTCGGCGGCGAAATCGTCCAGCGTTTCCAAAAGCAATCGACGCGTCTGGGCTTCGGCATCGTCCTGCGGCACCGGCGCCAGCGACGCCTGCAGCCAGTTGGCGAGCCGCGCGCGCCATTCGGCTGCGGCATGCGGTTCGCGCATCCACGCGGCGAGTTCGCGCAGCCGGCGATAGAAGCCCAGCGCGCGATCCAGCGTGTCGGCGTCCGCGCCTTCAAGTTCGGAATAGGGTGCGATCAGTTCCGTGCCGGCGGCGGAAGCTTCCGCGCCGGCGCCCGCGGCGTAACCGCTGAGCAGACGATCAATGCCGAAATCGAAACTGTATTCGCGCCAGCGGCCGGCGCCGGCGCGTTCGCGCGCGTGCTCATCATCGCCCCAGCGGATGCCAGCAGCCGCGAACCACTTGTCGATGCGCGCACGCTGCGCGGCGTCGAGCTGCAGCGCGTGGGCGACGGACGGCGTTGCCAGCAGATCGCGGAAACCGCTGGCGGTAAGCGGCGCATCGGCCAGCGCCAGCACGTCAAGCAGCATCGCCACCAGCGGATGCGACTGCGCTTGCGGGCGGTCGGCCAGCGCGAATGGAATGAAGCGCGGATCGTCCGGGGACAGGCCGCCAAACACCGCGCGCGCCAGCGGCAGATAGTCGGCGATATCGGGCGCCAGCACCGCGATGTCGCGCGGCTGCAGCGGCGGGTCGAAGCGCCTGCCGTCGGGAAGATCGTTGTCCAGCAGCGCGCGCAGCTGATCGTGCAGCACTTCGACTTCGCGCAGCTTGGAGTGGCAGGCGTGCAGCTGCAGCGATACGTCGCCCGGGTGGAATGTGGAAACGGTCGGCGCGGCGCGATCCAGCACGTCCTGCTGCAGGCGGTGCAGCAGCGTATCGCGGCCCGGCGCGACGAACAGTTCGGTCTCGCGCTGCGGCAGCACCACGTCGTAGGAAAACAGCTGCGCGACGATCTCGCGTCCGCCCGCGCCCCAGGCGGTGAGCAGCGGGTTGTCGCGCTCGGCATCGGCCAGCGCCACCGACAGCGAGGCGATGCCGTCGCGACGCACGCGTTCGCGCAGCGATTCGACATCGCCCCAGTATTCGGCCGAGGGCATCGGCAGATAGAAATCGAGTTCGATCCATTGCCCCACTACCGCCAGCATGTGCAGCACGTCGGGCGAGACGTGGATGGTGCCGAACGCGGCGACCCGCGGCGGCAGGCCCGGCGGCGCGATGCCGGCGCAGCCCTCGGCGTCGCGGTCGTGGCGCGTCAGCCAGTCGCCGAGCAGCGCGGCGCGGTGCGGTGAGCCTTTCAGCCGCTGACGCAGGCTGCGCCACAGCTGCGCCTGCCAGTCGTCGCGGCTGGCCAGCACGTTGCGCTCCCAGTCGCGCAGCCAATCGGGGCGATAGGCCTGATAGCGGTCGTAGGCGGCAGCCAGCGCGTCGGCCAGCGCGTAGTGGGCCATGGCACGCTCGCCGGCACCGAACGTATCCGCCGGGTCGATGGGATCAGCAGGGCCGCCGATGACAGCCCGCTGCAGATGCCGGCGCACAGGAGGCGGCAGGGTCGCAGGGGTGTCGCCCAGCAGCGCGTACAGCTGCCAGCGCAGGCGTTCGC
>JAYUIZ010000570.1:0-4981 GCA_043765595.1 Lysobacter sp.
CTTGCGTCGGTCCTACAGAAAAATGAAGAAATATGGCTGTCGGCCGTTTTATCGCCGCTTACCCATCGCGATCGCCGCGTAATGCGCGAAATACCACGCTGCACGCGCGCGGCCGAGTCCTTCGACATTGCGGTAGATATTCCACTGCCATTGTGCAGCCTTGCGCTTATCGGCGGACAGCGATCCGTTGCGCACCAGATATTCCGCAAGCGGATCAGGATTGGGCACGCGACGCGCAACACCGGCGCGGCGCACCATCGCCAGCCAGAACACATAGTCCTCATGACCGATACGCTGAAATTTTCCATCGCCGAGCGAACGGTCGTAAATACCGGTGAGGTTGCCGATGCGGTTGCTTTTGAGCATGTCGGCATAGTCGACCTCCGCAGGCGGCCGCACGACCGACAGTTCGCGGCCGCTTTCGTCAAACCGGCGGTAAGCGGTGTAACTGATCTGCGTGCCGGTCGCGCGCATATGCGTGAGCTGCTGCGCGAGTTTGTCCGGCAGCCAGCGGTCGTCGCTGTCGAGAAACGCGATGTGCGTACCGGTGGCCGCTTCGATGCCTGCGTTGCGCGCTGCGGCGACGCCACCGTTCTGCGCCATGCGGATCGGCAGCAATCTCGGCTCGCGCGCGGCCATCGCCTGGACGATGTCCCAGCTCGCGTCGTTTGAACAATCGTCGATCACCAGCAGTTCGACATCGGCGTGGGTCTGCGCGAACACCGAATCCATCGATGCCTGCAGGGTGGCTGCGGCATTGTAGGCCGGCATCACAACGCTGACTTTCGCCGTGCCGGCGATGACACTGACTTTCGCGACATCGCAGACAACCGCAGACACAGCCTCGCTCACGCGCCGCGCGCCTTGCGCCCGCCCGCCCACGACGAGCGCGGCGGCGGTAACAGATAATCGCGATACTGCCCCGGATCGCCTTCTTCGCCGGCTTCGGCGGCCTTGATGATGTTGTAGGCCTCGCGCGAGGTCACATAATGCAGAACGTGGCGCTTGCCGTCGTTGTAGCGGCTTTCCAGGTAGCGATGCATCGCGTCCACCGGCTCGCCCAGCAGCGTGTCGATGTCGTGTTCCTGGGTGCCGTGGGTGTGGATCTTCACGAACACCCATTCCGGACGGCCTTCGACATGCACGCCGGTCTTCACCCATAGATCGACGCGCGCTTCGGTGGGCGGGCAGTTCTTGCGCACGTCGGCATTCTCGATCCGCGGCATCGCGCCCATGCGCCGCTCACGCCAGTTCAGGGCCAACGGACCCTGCACAATCATCAGGTCGCCGCGGGTGCCGCCGCCCACTTTCACCGGCGCGCCGGTGTTGTGCGATTTCGGCGCCAGCGGATCGTCGGTGGCGTAATAGATGCTGTTGACGGTGGCGGTCTGGGTGTCGCTGGGCGCCGAGGGCAGGGTGAAGTCGGCATAGCAGCCGAGTTCGCGCAGCAGGATCAATTCGTTGTCGATACCGCACCAGCGGCCGTCGGCGCGGGAATTGTCCAAGCACCAGTTGCCGTGGATGAAACCGAACTTCAGCTCGCCGGTTTCCGGATCGCGCGGCAGCGCGCCGTGCTTCTCGTGCAGGGTCTTGCAGAAGCGGCCGATCGAGACGCGGAAATTCTGCTCGGTGTCGTTGTCGTGGTGCAGATGCACTTCGATCTCGCCGAAGCCGTCTGAACACAGCGACGCGAGCTTGTCGAGATGCTCCTCGGCGTACTCCTCTTCCGGGTAGAAGAAACTGTGCTGCGGCGGGCGGCCGTCCGCGTCGCGATGGCGGCCGGCCAGGGTGCGGTATTCCGTGCACCAGCGATCGACGCGGCGACGCTGGGTTTCAAGATCAGCGCCCTTCCACATCGGCTCGAAGTGGTCGACAAAACAGAACATGACGTGCACCGGGCGATCGCTTACCGACGGCGTGCGCCGACGCAGGTAGTGGCCCAGCCACAGGTGCATGTTGCGCTTGCGCATGTCGCGCATCACCAGCGCAGCGACCGCGGCCGCGAGCAACAGCACGCACGCTGCGATGAAGAAGGTTGCGTTCAATGCAAGCTCCGGGCATTCCGATATCCGTTCATTGTCATTCCCCCTGAAGGCATGTGTGCGGCTCAGCCGTTCAAACCGGCTGCAGCGATTCGAATGCGAAACCGTCCGCCGCCCACACCGGCAGCATCGTCTGCAGCAACTGCAGCGACAGCGCGCTGTCGTCGTGCATCAGCAGGATCTCGCCGGTTTTCGGCGGATGGCGCCGGGCCGAGGCGATCAGCTCCTCCGCCGGACGCTGGCTGTAGTCCAGCGTGTCGTAGGACCAGTAGGCGATGCGGCGGCCACGACGGATGCAGTCGAACACCATCGGCCGCGGCATCACCCCGCGCGGCGGGCGGAAATCGTGGCGCGCCACGCCGTCGAAGCGCTGCAGGAACCGGTCCATGCGCTCGATCTCTGCGCGCTGTTCGGCCAAGCCGAGACGATCGAACTGCGGATGCGTCCAGGAATGATTGCCCAGCACATGGCCGCCGCGCACGATCTGATGCACCAGCTCGGGATGTCGCTCGGCCTGCTGTCCGATCAGGTAGAACGTCGCGCGGGCGCGATACATCGCCAGCAGGGTCAGCAATGCCGGCGTGTGCTCGGGATGCGGGCCGTCGTCGAAGGTCAGGTACAGGACACGGCCGCGGCGTGCACCACGGGTCAGCACCCAGCGATTGGGCAGCCATCGCAGCACCTTCAGTTTTCGGGGGCGGGGATTCATGTCGTCGAATGATCAGGAGAACGCAATCCGCGCGCGGGTACGGCCCCGGTGCGGAATCGATGGAAAAACCGGGCGATGTAATCCGCAGGAGCGGTCATGGTGGCGGATCGGATGCGCATGCGTTGGTCTTATTCGCCACGGTACAGGGCGTCGTAACGCCGGGCCATGGTGTCGACCGACGCCTCGCGCAGCGCCCATGCGCGCCCGGCGCCGCCCATGGCCGCGGCACCGGCGGGGTCGCGCAACAGCGTCGCGAAGGCCTCGGCCAGCGCATCGTCGCGGGCCGGCGGCACCAGCAGTCCGTTGCGGCCATCGATCACGATCTCGCGATTGCCGCCCACGTCGGTGGCCACGATCGGCAGGCCGCTGGCGCAAGCTTCCAGCAGCGCCATCGAATAGCCCTCGCTCAGCGACGACAGTGCGAACAGATCGAAGCCCTGCAGCAACTCGCGCACGTCGCTGCGATCGCCGAGGAAACGCACGGCGTCGCCAATACCCAGCGCAGCCGCCTGCGATTGCAGCAATGCGCGCAATGCGCCATCGCCGACCAGGACCAGCGCGGTATCGGCGAACTCGGCGTGCAGACGCGCGAACGCGCCCAGCAGCGTGGCCTGATCCTTGACCGGGTTCAAACGGCCAACGCTGCCGATGATGCGCGTGTCCGTCGCAAGTCCGAGATCGCTGCGCAACGCCGACCGGCGCGCTTGCGACGCAGGCGCAAAACGTTCGATGCGGATGCCGTTCGGCACCGACAGCAGCCGCCCGCGCGGCGACACGCCCTGCTGCGCGAAGCGCGCGCGCGCGGCCTCACAGACTGCGGCGACCGTATCGGTGCGGCGCATCGTGAGCCGATACAGCCATTCACCGCGGCTGCGCGGCTGCGCGGCGCCCATGCCGTGGCGGGTATTGATCAGTCGCGCGATCGGCAGGCCAACTGCGGCCGCGGCCGTGTGGTAATGCGCGTTGGCGTTGTGGGTATGGACGACCGCGCCCGGTATCGCGCGCAGCCAGCCGCGCAGGCGACGCACCGCGCCGAAGTCGAAACCGCCGCGCTTGCCGCAGGGATGAACGTCTATCCCCTGCGCTTGCAGTTCGCCGGCCAGCGCGCCGGGCTGGAACAGACAGATGACCCGGCAGCGATGTCCAGCCGCACGCTGCATGCCGGCCAGATCGATGACCATGCGTTCCAGACCGCCGCGTTCTAGATTCTCAACCACATGCACAATATTAATAAGCGGCGGCATATCGGTCATGCAGGAAGCTCGCAGACCGTGACGCGACGCTTGCCGCTGGCGGTCAGCGCGATCGCATCGACGGTCTCGAATTCGATGCGTACGCCGTCGCCGGTGAGCCTGTGGATGCCGGCGCGGATCTGATCGTGCACGGCCGGGTCGTAGCCGGCGTCCGCCACCAGTCGCACCAGCAGCGCATCCAGTTCGCGCTGCACCACCTGATATTGCTTCACGCCCGTGACGGGCAGGAACACATAGACGATGTATTCGCCCGGCACCAGCCGTCCGTCGCGCAGCCGCAGCGCGTCCAACCTGCGTCCGTCGACCTTCGCCAGTTTCGGCAGCCCGCGGCCGCAGGCGCAGTGCCGGTGGCCCGGCGTACCGAGATCGCCGTTGACGTAGCGCATCAGCGGCATGCCGTCGTTGTGCAGATCGGTGACGATCAGATCGCTGGGGCAGGTCGCGTCGGGCCCGTCGGCGAATTCGACGTGCAGATGATCGGTGTTGAGATGCAGGCCATCGCGGGCTTCGCATTCGGCCGCGATCAGCATGAATTCGCGGCAGCCGTAGGTGTCATAGGCCGGCGCGCCGAACACGCGCTCCAGCAGTTCGCGCTGGTGCGGATGCAGGGCTTCGGCGGCGCCGAGGATGCGCTGCGGACGATGGATGCTGCGGCCGTGACGTTCGATCCAATGCGCCAGTTCCACCAGCGGCCCGACGTAGGACACGATGGTCTCGGGTTTGAAGCGATCCAGCGCGGTCGCGTATTCGGCCATGCGCGCTTCGCTCATGTCGAAGGCATTGAGCATCCGTCGGTTGAAGGCCGCGTGGTAGAGACGGTCCTTGAACAAGTGAAAACCCGCGGGCGCCGCGACCGGCGCGCCCCACAGGTATGCGGTGCGCTGGCCGAGATGCGCGCCTGACCAACCATAGCCGCGGAACATCACCGCGACCCGGCGTTCGTAGCTTTCGCGGGTGTAGCCGAAGCGCAGCGGCTC
>JAYUIZ010000571.1:0-4979 GCA_043765595.1 Lysobacter sp.
ATTGTTCCGGGTGGCGTTGCTCGCGAGCCTCCTGTTGATCGTTCCGGCGTTTGTGCGGCGCTGGAGCGATCCCTCGCTGGCGCTATGGTTAACAGCCCCGCGCGTTTTTTTCAAGCGTCGCAGCGGGCGGGTGCCTTCGCCGCGCGAATCGGTCTGCCGCGCGCGACTCCGGTTAGCATTGTGGTCGCGCGCATCGCAAGCCGCAGATTCCGAACCGGAACATCCAGACAGAACCATAGAGAACCTTCGTGCCCAATCCGCTCTACGACCGACTGTTCGCACCTTTGGCCGACAGGCCCGATTTCTTGATGACGCTGGTCGACGATACCGCGATCTCCGGCGTCGAATTCCTGGCGATGATCCATCGCTCGGCAGGCGCATTGCGTGCACAGGGTGTGCAGCCCGGCGATCGCGTCGCGATGCAGGTGGCGAAGACGCCGGAGGCGCTGGCCGTCTACGGCGCAACGCTCGCGGTCGGCGCGGTGTTCCTGCCGCTCAACACCGCCTACACCGCCGCGGAAGTGGATTATTTCGTCGGCGACGCTGCGCCGTCATTGCTGCTGGTCGATCCCGCGCGTGCGCAGGCGCTTGCGCCGGTCGCGGCCGCGCACGGTGCGCGGTTGCTCACCTTGGATGCAGAGGGTCGTGGGACATTCCGCGATCTTTGCGATGCGCAGTCGGATGCGTTCGTGGCCAAAGACCGCAGCGATGACGATCTTGCCGCGCTGCTCTACACCTCGGGCACCACCGGACGCTCCAAGGGCGCGATGCTCAGCCACGGCAATCTGCTGTCGAATGCCGAAACGCTGGCGCGAGAATGGCGGTTCACGCGCGATGACGTGCTGCTGCACGCGCTGCCGATCTTCCACACGCATGGCTTGTTCGTCGCGACCAACGTCGCGCTGATCGGCGGCGCGTCGATGCGCTTCCTGCCGGGCTTCGATCTGGACGCGATCCTGCGTCTGCTGCCTCACACGACCGTGCTGATGGGCGTGCCCACGTTCTACACGCGTCTGCTGGATGCGCCGCGCTTCGGTCGCGCGCTATGCGAACGCATGCGGCTGTTCGTATCGGGCTCCGCGCCGCTGCTTGCGGAAACGCACATCGCGTTCGAGGCCCGCACCGGGCATCGCATCCTCGAACGTTACGGCATGACCGAAACCAACATGAACACCTCGAACCCGTATCACGACGACCGCCGCGCGGGCACCGTCGGCCCGCCGCTGCCGGGCGTGGAAGTGATCGTCGCCGACCCCGCGACCGGCGCGCCGCTGCCCGTAGGCGACACCGGTTCGGTCGAAGTGCGCGGCCCCAATGTGTTCAAGGGCTACTGGCGCATGCCCGACAAGACCCGCGAGGAATTCCGCGACAGCGGCTTCTTCATCACCGGCGACCTCGGCTGTTTCAGCGAGGATTGCTACCTCACCCTGATCGGCCGGCAGAAGGACCTGATCATCACCGGCGGCTTCAACGTCTATCCGAAGGAAGTCGAACTGCTGCTAGACGAACAGCCCGGCGTGCTGGAATCCGCGGTGATCGGCGTTGCGCATCCCGATTTCGGCGAAGCGGTGGTCGCGGTGCTGGTCGCGCAGCCGGGCGTCGCGCTGGATCTTGCCGCCATCGACGCCGTCCTGCGTGAAAAACTCGCGCGCTACAAACAGCCGAAAGCGCTGGAGGTCGTCGCCGAACTACCCCGCAACACCATGGGCAAGGTACAGAAAAATCTGCTGCGCGAGAGGTCCACATCGAAGTTCGCACCCGCAGCCCCAACGAACTCGTAGCCCGGGTAACGGCGCAGCCGGTCAACGCGGTGCTCTTCACTATCATCCTCAAAAAGCCCCGGGTATCGGCTTCGCCGTTACCCGGGCTACGGTACTGCGCTCTACGGTAGATATCGCCTTCGCCTCACCCAAACCACGGGTATCCTGTCGCCCATGACCTTCCTCTCCCGTTTGTCCTGCCTGCTGCTGCTGTTCGCCCTGCCAGCGCTGGCGCAGTCCGCGCAGCCCCGGCCGATCACCGTCTTCGCCGCAGCCAGCCTCAAGGAAAGCTTGGACGAAGCCGCCGCCGCGTGGACTAAGCGCTCCGGGCAGAAGGTGTCGATTTCCTATGCGGGCAGCTCCGCGCTGGCCAAGCAGATCGAGCAGGGCGCACCTGCTGACGTGCTCATTTCCGCCGATGGCGAATGGATGGATTATCTGCAGCAGCGCAGGCTGATCGATGTCGACAGCCGTGCCAATCTCGTTGGCAATCGCATGGTGGTGATCGCGCCCGCTGCTTCGCCGCTGCACACACTGACCCTGAAACCCGCCGCCGTGCGCCTGGCGCTGGGCGATGGCCGTCTCGCCATGGCCGAAACAACATCGGTGCCCGCCGGGCGCTATGGCAAACAGGCGTTGACGGCGCTGGGGCTGTGGGATGGGGTGTACGGCAAATTGGCGCAGGCCGACAACGTGCGCGCCGCGATGGCCTTCGTGTCGCGCGGCGAAGCGCCGCTGGGTATCGTCTACGCGACCGACGCACAGGCCGAGCCCAAGGTGCGCATTGTCGCCGCGATTCCAAGCCGCACCCACGATGCCATCGTCTATCCGATGGCACGTGTCGCACGAACGCCAGCCGCTGCGGCCAGTGGCTTCATGACCTTTCTCCGTGGCGATGAAGCGAAAGCCATCTTCAAGCGCGCCGGGTTCCTAGCTGCGCGATGACGGTCTAACGTGTTCACCGCCGAGGAAACCACCGCTATCGCGCTGAGCCTGCGTGTCGCCGCCCTTGCGGTGATGTGCGCGGCGCCGTTCGCCGTCGCCACTGCCTACATCCTGGCGCGCTGGAATTTCCGCGGAAAGATCTTCTTCGATGCGCTGGTGCACCTGCCCCTGCTGATGCCGCCGGTGCTCACCGGCTACGCGCTGTTGATCGTGTTGGGCCGCCAAGGCGTGGTAGGGCAATGGCTGGAGTCGTGGCTCGGCATCACCTTCGCATTCCGCTGGACCGGCGCGGTAGTGGCAGCGGCCATCATGGCCTTCCCGCTGTTCGTGCGCTCGGTGCGCCTGTCGATCGAAGCGGTGCCGCGCGAGATCGATGAAATGGCCGCCAGCCTCGGTGCGCGGCCGTGGTCCACATTCTGGCAGGTCATCCTGCCGCTGAGTTTTCCCGGCATTGCGGCCGGCGCCACGCTGGCATTCGCGAAGGCGCTCGGCGAGTTCGGTGCCACGATCACTTTCGTGTCGAATATCCCTGGCGAAACCCAGACCATCTCGCTGGCGATGCACACCCTGATACAGACCCCCAACGGCGGCGACGGCATCGCGCGGCTCGCGCTGGTGTCGCTGGGGTTAGCGCTCGGCGCGTTGATCGCATCCGAATGGGCAGTTCGCCGCTCCGCCTACCGCCGGCAGAGCGAGTAGGGCGGGTCTTGCACTCGCCATGAACGAAGCGATAAACCGTCAACCCCAATCATGGCGCGTTAATGTTATGCATTCTTCGGATAATGGAGCGGCCATTCGCTTGCATTGGCTGGTGCAAGACCCGCCTTACGGGTTGCGATTCACTTGGCTCCATGCCGGCGCTCCACGTCGGAATGATCAAGGTGCGATCCGATATAGTGCGTAGTCGAAATCACGGTACAGAAGCGGCAACTGCAACGGCGGCGCTCCGCTTTCGCGGACGACATGGGTCGCACCGTATCTGCGCGCGACAGCAGCGTATATTTTTCGGGACACCCACGATGTAGACGCTTTTTCGGGAGACCCACAATGTAGGGAAACCCCTGGCCGACACCCAGACTTTTCCGATACCGCGCCACTGTTGCGGCTGCCAACATCGACACATGACCCAAGCCCGATCACAGCTCATCCCGTCTGGAACCGGTGGCATGTTCCATTGCGTACAGCGATGCGTACGCCGCGCGTTCCTGTGCGGCTTCGACCAGTACACCGGGCGCTCGTTCGAGCATCGCAAAGACTGGCTCGAAGATCGCATCCATCACCTAGCGGAATGCTTCGCAGTCGCCGTGCATGCTTATGCGGTGATGAGCAATCATCTGCATCTCGTCGTTCAAATTGATCCGACACAGGTTTCGGGCTGGTCGGATGAGGACGTTGCCGAACGCTGGGTTCGCCTATTCCCGCCGCGTGAGGATAGAGACGCAGCGCATTCGCACAAATGCCAGCGACTGATCTCGAACCCCATGCGCATGGCGTTGATCCGTGCCCGGCTCGGCAGCCTGTCGTGGTTCATGCGCTGTCTCGCCGAGCCCATCGCAAGGCGCGCCAACCGTGAAGACGGCTGCACAGGCCGATTCTGGGAAGGCCGCTTCAAGTCGCAGCTGCTGTGCGACGAACGCGCGCTGCTGGCGGCGATGGCCTATGTCGATCTCAATCCGATCCGTGCGGGTATCGCCAAAACCGTGCAAGGCTCGCGCTATACCAGCGTGAAGCAGAGGGTTGCAGATGCGAAATGCGATCGGCGGACGCTTGATCAGCGCATGATGCCGATTGCAGGTTCGATCGATCATGCCGCATCAGTGACGACGGCGGATTATCTGCATCTGTTGGAGTGGACCGGAAGGCAGCTTGCGCCCGGCAAGAAGGGGCGCATCGCAACCGACATGCCTTCAGTGTTGCAAACGCTGGAGCATCGGCCCGAGCGGTGGGCGACACGGGTGAAGGCGGTCGGTTCTGGCTACTGGCGTGTTTTCAGCGAAGTGGATGACTTGATCGAGATAGCAGAGCGCATGGGGCAGCCGTGGCTGAAGGGGGTCGGGCTTGCGGCGAGGTTGTGTGCGGTTGGGTGAAGAATGCGTGTACGTGTGCGAGTCATGACGGCTGAAGCGGCGGCTGCTACGGGGTAAAGATTTCATTCGATGAACGAAAGGCACTGCGGCGTAAGCGTCCGCCCACCTCACCTTGACGCAGCTGGTTTCCAGCAATGTGGCAGCAGCTCGCCGATGTCCTTGTCCAGTGTCGTCGGCAACCGGGTGA
>JAYUIZ010000572.1:0-1797 GCA_043765595.1 Lysobacter sp.
AGCGCGGCCGATTGCAGGTTGGCGCGCGCAGCATCTTCTGCACCGTGCGCGGCATAGGCCGACAGACCGACGCCCGCGGCAGCCAGTACGCCACCGCCCGCGGCCAGGATGCGATGCACGCGGCGCGATTTGGTCGTCATCGCATTCCCGCCTGCGCTGCGTCTGTCAGGGATGCATTCGACGACGACGCAAACGCGAAGCGCCGCAGGATGCGGCGCTTCGGAAACACTTCGATGGGTGCGGACATGCGCCTGTCGACTTGAGCCGCCGGCTTACTTGATCTGCCAGTAAGCGGTGAACTGTCCGTCTTCCGTGAATGCGCCATCGATGCCGCTGTCGTAAACCTCATAAGGACGGTCGGCGACTTCGATCCCGCGCGGTGCGGACCAGGCGCGAAGCGCGTTGCGGAGGTTCTCGAGCTCACGCATATAGCCGATGAACTTGCCGCTGACTGCGCGACGCGCCGGCAGCAGCTTGTACTTCACCGGACCCACCAAATTCAGCCCCGTCAGTTCGGTCGTGGCGGTGGCGGCCGCTTCGGCGGTATCGGCCTTGCGGACCGGCACGGCGACGTCGAAGGTATAGGTTTCGCGACCCTGCTCGCTGGTGATGATGCGCATCGGACCGGCAGCAACCAGACCGTTGCCGGCCATGGTGCGAGTGATCCACTCCATGTTGTCGACCATCGACTTCTCGATCACTTCGTCCTTGAATTCGAGCGTGCCGGCGGGCACGAACAGCAGATGCTCGGCCGGGACCTGCACCACCGCAAGGCCGGTCAGCTTGTCACCATAGACGGCATGATCGATATTCGGGATCGAAGCGAGCATGTTGGTGAGCTTGGCCAAGCCGAACGTCATGTCGTCGCCGACGTGACTGCGCACATACAGACCGGCGTAGCGACCGAACAGGTTCCAACCATAATCGACCTTGAAGCTCTGGCTGATCTCGACGTTACGGTTGTTCTTGCCGGTCGGCTTGAACTTGAACTCGGTGCGCTTGTTGTTGCCCTGACGATCATTCTCGATCGCGATCGCGATCAGTTCGTTCGGCACGCTCTCCACGATCTTCCAGCTGCCCGTACCCACCTGCGTGTTATCGGACTTGTATTTGAATTCCGCGCCGACTCCGGATGGGGGCCCGGAAATGCTGGACTCCATCTTGGGGTCGCGCAGTGCGATCGCGTTCCAATCCTTGAAACGGCTGAAATTGTTCAGCGTGTCGTAGACGATGGTTAGTTTGCGGTTCGTTTCGATCTTCTCGACCATGAAACGGCTGGACGGCAGCACAAGGCCGACGATGAGGAACAGCGCGGCGACGATCGCCAAGGAAATCAGGATCTCGAGCAGACGTGTCATTACAGAGGCTCTCCGGGACCAATACCCGCTGATGACGGGCAAGACCCGAATCCTAACAGGGAACGGCGGTGCGGAGCGAGGGCCACATCGGAACTGATGAAGTGGGAGGCTGTCCGGACCAGTGACAACGGCCTCAATCGATCCTATAGGCCGACCGCCATGCCGTCCGACCGCCGCCGGAATCCCGGCAGATGGAACGACCTCAATGCCGATGTGTCGAGTACGGCTAGGGACAACCACACGGACCGGGCGTCGCCGGGATGAAGCCGCTACGCCTGCACCCGTGGTGGCCAACGCCGGCGCGCGGCGCAGGACCAGGCATGCAGCGGAGGAAATGCCGCGATCAGATCAACTGCAGCTCGAACGCCTTGAGCACCGCGCGGGTACGGTCGCGCACGCCCAGCTTGGAAAGAATGTTCGAGACGTGATTCTTGATGGT
>JAYUIZ010000573.1:0-4969 GCA_043765595.1 Lysobacter sp.
CCGAAACCGGCCAGTCGGTGACGGCATCGTCCATCGGCTGCCGTATGGTGTCACTTCAGCGTGCGAATGACTCTTGAAAACGTCTATAAGGGAGGACAATTGACGCCCAGCGTCCAGAAAATGCAACGGGCGTCGTCCTCACTAAATCAAAAATGGGACAGATAGCACCTTTTTTCCGCCTGGCGATCCCGAAGGCGTGTTTTTTGCATAGCTGGCATGGAATATGCTTTCAACCTTGATATGTTCAGCACAACACTCCAGACGCAGGCCACCGTGACATCGATGGATGATTCGAGGGTTTCCCATAAGGCAACAAGAACCAGCACGCACGCGAAACAGGAATGCCAGAAGGTGCTTGCATCCATCGTCGAAAAATCGGCCGCCATCCGCTTCGCGTCGGTGGCGTTGGTCGATGGCCGCAGTTTCGCGCACGCCAATAGCGTCTCCCATGATGCCGATGCGCAGCGCTCGGCCGCGTTGATGAGTTCGCTCCTGGGTCTGGTCGAATCCTTCAGTCGCGAAGCGCTGGGCAGCAAGGCGCTGTACAACAGCATCGCGACCGAACACGGATCGATCGTAGTCGTCAGAGTGCCGACCATGGCGAGGATGCACACGTTGTGCATCTGCGCCGATGCGAGCGACAACCTCGCGATGACGATCCGCACGGCCCTCGACAACGCCGCGCAGATCGCGCTGCTGATCGACGCCGACCACTGAATTCCGATCTTCACCGACACGGCGACCAGATCGGCATGTGTCACTGGCATCGACAATCTCCATTTCGATCGCTGGAAGTACCGCTGCAATTCCTCCGCAACCTCAAACCTCTAAAGGATCTACTCCCATGGCAAAAGTTTCGCTCGAACCCCTTCGCAGTCTTGATGGCTATATCGCCTCCGCCCTTGTCGACACCGAGAGCGGCATGCTGCTAGCCGGCGACGGCTCCGGCGTGGACCTCGAAGTCGCCGCCGCGGGTAACGCCGAAGTCGTGCGTTCCAAGCGTAAGGTCGCCAACAACCTCAAGCTCAACGATACGATCGAAGACATCCTGATCAGCCTGACCAAGCAGTACCACGTGATCCGGCCGCTGGAATCGAATCAGAAGCTGTTCCTGTACGTGGTGCTGGATCGCTCCAAGTCGAACTTGGCGATGGCCCGTCATGAACTGCGCACGTTCGAGAAGAGCATCGACTTCTCCTGAGCTGCAGGATCGATTGTTGCGAACGATCCGCGCGGATTCATCGCGCGGATCGTTCGTAAGGACTCATCGCACGGATCGTTCTTGCGGATCGGTAGTAACGCGCACGGTCGACCACAACGGCCGGCTTTCCCACGCCCCCCCAACCGCAACGGTCATGATCCCAGCCGACATCACCACCGCAGCACTGAACGAGCAAGTGGAACAGCGCATCCGCATCGCGGCATCGTTGCTGCCCGCTTACAGGATCGGCGCCAATGTCCGTCCGTGGGACGGTACGCGCTGCGGTCTGCTCATCACTGATCCGTCCGACGCCTACGGCCGTCAGGCCTTCGAGCTCGCCATGAAGCGCGGGACGCCCGTTCTCGCGATATTCAACAACCCGATGAATATCGAACCGGATTGCTTGGCGGTATCCGAAAGCAGCCCCGCGCCGGTGCTCGCTCAACATCTGCGCGAATTATTGACCCGCGACCTGCCCGCCGATAGTGCGACTGCCGCCGATGTCAATGACAGCCTGCCAGCGCTGTGCAGACTTGCCGCTCCCAAGTATCGTGGTCAGCCTGTCGATGCGATCAGCAACGGCAGGAGCATCCATATCCGGCCCGCCGAAGGCCGCGTCTACGCAAACACGCTCAGTGACCTGCTGTCCGCATGCGACTCCTTCTCCAGCAGCGTCTGGCAACTGCAGACCGCATCCGCATCGAGTCGCACCACGCCTGCCGACGGCGCAAGCCGCAGTCTGGAAGCCTTCCTGCTGCAGACCGCGTTTCATGGTCGCGATCAGCTTCCCTCTTTTCCCCCTGGCCGTTACCAGTTGAAGGATTGGCCGGACGTAGGCACCGCGCCGGAATTGATAGGCGCGCTCAAGGTCGCCAGATCGCTGCTGCGCGGCCCCGCTAGTCAGCGCGAACTCCAGCTCGCCTGCGACGTAAGCGAAGAAGAAGTCAAAGCCAGCCTGTGGGCCTATCAGGCATCGAATCTGCTGTTGTCCGCGGACGACAACGTCAACGTCAACGCGATGCCTTCGGCACCTCCGCCGACCGCCCGTTTCTCCGGAATGCTCGCCCGTATCGCCAACAGGTTCGGACTGGGCAGGAACTGACCTTTACAACCGTGTATCGCAACCGGTCGGGATGAACCGCCCGACCTCCATCGTAGAAAAGAAACGGAACCTCACGTGGCATTCGACAGCGCAAAACTCGTATTCGCAGGTCCGGTCGGCGCGGGAAAGACAACCGCGATCCGATCGCTGTCCGACTTCGCCCCGATCTCCACCGAAATGCCCATGACCGACGGTCCAATGGGCGACAAGACCACGACCACCGTCGCCCTTGATTTCGCTCCAATGATGCTCGACGACGGCACGCCCCTGCATCTTTACGGCTTGCCAGGCCAGGAACATTTTTCGCACATGCGCGCGATCGTGCTGGAAGGCGCAGTCGGGGTGATTGTGGTGCTGTCCGGAGACAGCGAGCGCATCTCGGAAGAATGCGAAGAATGGATCCACTCGGTCCGGAGCATCACCCGGGATGCAGGCTTGGTGATCGGCATCACCAGAACCGATCTGTCCCGCGGTTTCCGGATGGACAATATCCGCCATGCAGTACGCCGCTGCGGTCCGCCGATCCCGGTCTTCACGTTCGACGCGCGCGATCGCGAGCAGACGACGCATCTCGTCCGCGCACTGCTGCTGACCCTCGATTGACCGGCATATGAATGCGCAGAGCCACGAAATCGTGGTCACATTCGAGCAGGTGGGTCTGGCCCTGCACAAAACTGTGTGCGAGATGCTCGATGAGCACCCCTCGCACCGCACCGAGCGCCGCGGCTGCGGTTACACCCAGGCCACCCGTTTCCTGTCGACCTACATCAACCGGCCGCGCGCCACGGAAGATGCCTTCGATCTGGGAATTTTCGCCGACTGGCCAAAGCATCAGTCTGAATCCCTTGCGCGTCAGGCGATCGCCTCGGGTTGGCGACAAGGCTGGCGAGGATTGCATCGGGCAGCGCCGGAAGTAATCGACCGCCTGGTGCCTTCCGCGCTGGCTGAGGCATTGGCGACATTGCCAGCACAGCTGGCCAACATCGAAACCCGATTGCAGCGCCAGGAAAGCCGGCTGCTGCTGCGCTTGATCCGCAGCATCATCGACCCTGCCATTCCAGCTTCGGGCGAACCATGCGCGCCGGACATTCCGGAAATGCTCGAAAAACCGGAAATCGGCAGTTGTTCGCAGGCCGAAGAATTCTTTCTGGAAATCGCCCACAGCCGCATCCGCCGCGGCGGGCGCGTCAATGTTTTCGTGGACAACAACGACCGGCCGCTGCTGGTGGAAAAGATCGGTCTGGGCGAGTCGCATTCGGCGATGGCGGTGGCGCCGGTCTCGATCTGCGGCGTGACTCTGCCGCCGGGCGCGCTGTTCGCACTGGCTTATCCGGACGATGCCGCACCACTTCGCGCGCTCGCCTGCGGGCATGCCATGGGCGTGGATGCGATCGTACAGGCACGCTTCCTGCGGCTGACATCGCTCGCGGTCTCGCCCGAACTGCGGCAACGCGCATTCAGTGCGCAGCTCGATGCGCAGATCCGCGGCGATATGCTGTCGCCGCGGACGACGACGATCGAGGATCTGCACACATTCGCTTCCGCCCAACTCCGCGGCGGATGAACATGCGGATCGCCAGCTTTTTCGACGAACGTTACGCACCTGCCGAAGAACCCCTGTTCGCGCGGCTGGGTACCACAGCATCGAAACTGGAACGTCTTGGGCTGGTGGAACTCAGGGTGCCCGCCGCATTGCCGATGCAGCTGCTGCGCGGATTGCACGACGACGCTTATCTGGACGCGTTCCTGAGCGGCGAAGAACCCATGGCATCGCGCCAGGGCATCCGCTGGTCGCCACGCATCCGCGATGCGACGCTGGCGATGCTGGGCGGACAGCTGGATGGCGCCGAAGAAGCGCTGCGCAGCGGTATCGCGATGAACATCGCCCGCGGTTTCCATCATGCCGTGTATGCGTCCGGCAGCGGATTTTGCCCCCTCAACGGGCTCGCGCTGCTCGCGCACGCCTGGCCGCAACGCAAGGTGATGGTGATCGACTGCGACGAGCACGGCGGCAACGGCACCGAGGAATTCGCCGAGCGTCTGCCCAATCTCTACAACGTCTCTGTGTTCGGCACGCGCTTCGGGTGCCGCGGCGGGACGCGCTCATGGGCCTTCATGGTGCGGGCGTGCACCGACGGCTTCGAACGCTATCTTGAAGCGCTGCGCGAAGCGGAACAGCTCGTCGATGCGCATCGTCCCGATCTGATCGTCTATCAGGCGGGCGCGGACTGCCACGAGGACGATCCCAAGAGTTTGAGCGGGCTGACTACGGCGCAATTGTTCGAACGCGATGTCGCGGTGTTCCGTATCGCGCGACAGCGTGGCATTCCGATCCTGTTCGTAGTCGCCGGCGGGTATCAGGGCGCCGATCACGTCGCCCGTCTCAATGCCAATACGGTGCGCGCCGCGCGCCGGGTATGGCAGCGGTACGGCACCCATACTTGACGCCTCGTCGGCAGCGGCCCGGCAGCGAAGGCTCAGGTGATCGCGGCCTCAACGCGGCCAGCATCCCGGCGTCGACACAGGAAACCCGATGCACCGCGCTTGCAAGCAAGCATTGCCGGCGCTGAATGGCACTGACTTAAGCCCCGTCATCCCCGCGTAGGCGGGGATCCAGCGCCTTTGCTTGGTCGAAAAGGCCTGAAGTCACTGGATTCCCGCCTGCG
>JAYUIZ010000574.1:0-17903 GCA_043765595.1 Lysobacter sp.
GCTGCCCAACATAACGTAGAAGTCGAAAACGTGGTGCGCTATTCCGCTCATGGCTAAAAAATGAACCTGAGCCCGACACGAATGGCACTTACTTAAGCCTCGCCACTCCAGAAAATACGGGGATCAACTGTCTTTGTTGGCCGTAAACGACTGAAATCACTGGGTTGGAGCTTTCGCAAAAATCAGAAAATCCGGCGACAAGGGCTTAAGTAAGTGCCATTCGAGCCCGACACTGAAATTCTGTCAACCTATCCACCACCATCATCTCCCCCGCCGCCATCATCAGCATTCGGGCCTAAAGAAGGTGTAAGCGTTCGCGGGCCAATACGCATGATGGGGCCGGTTGGCGTAGGAGCATCCACGCCGGGCGTCTCTGCTTTCGTCTGAGCTTGTTCTTGCTTCTGTTGCATCGTCTGCACGGCGGAGCGTGAGACATCTGACGATTGTTCGATAGATGAAACCGCAAGTGCCTGCTCTATGTTGACGCCGGCTAGACGATTGGCAGGACTATCAAGCGGTCCCTGTACACCGATAACCATCGTGCCGTCTTTGTTCATGACGACGTGATCGACTGATGCCTTCGGGAATGCAGCTTCCTGTGTAAGAGCTTTCGCCACAATGCCGGAAGCGAGCTTCTGTTCCTCATGCTCAGTGAATGTATCGGCCGGAATGTTCGGAGAGCTACGCAGATCATTGAGTGCTTGGGTATACATGGCATGCGCTGGATGCCCCGGTTCCGACATCAGCGGTGTTGGTGTGTATTCAGGCTGTTTCGTTTGCTGCGGCGACTGGGCAAGTTCTGGCTCAATTTCAGGCTTGTGGCCTTTTCCACTTCCGGTGTTATTGAGCGTCACTTGCCGAATCTTTTCGTGGCTGGTGTCATAGATCATCACATCTTGCGATGCAAGATTCAGGCCGTTGCTTTGAAGAAGTTTTGGATCAAGGCCGAGCCGGTCAAAATCGAGGCGAATTGAGTTTGGTGTACCGGGATGCTGACTCTTGAAGCCCTCGATATTGGCATCAATCATTTCGATGACCGCTGTGCCATAACGATTGGCGTAGTCGGAATTTCCCTTGGCACCAAGATTAGTTGGCTCGGGCGACTGGTCGAAATAGCATTTAGCGACGGCTTCGACGTTCGGTGAATTTGTCCACGGCTTGCCAATGAGCATGTCTTGGTTCTCACCGAGCGTAATACCGGGTGCGAGGCGAAGATTCTTACCTTCGCCCACGGTACAGTCGCCAACATCAGCAACGCGGCTCAATAGCTCTTGTTTTGTGAGTGGCCTAGGACTTTCTTTGTCTACCCGATCTGCAAGCGCATTCCACGCACCAATCGTTGCCATAGATTCATCGCGACGCGCATTCTGCAGGTAACGCTCGGCCGCGGGTGTGGCATCAACATAGCCCAGGTCCGTCTCTGTCCACATTGCATTACTCAATGCGGTATTTAACTCGTTTCTGGAAATCTTCCGAAACGGTGTCATTCCAGAATGCGATACCTCATGGCCGAGCACATATGTAATGCGATCAAGCCTCATTTCACTGTTTTGAAACATGCCGTTGAATACATCGGCATCGATGTAGATCGACTTATCTTTTTCGCTGAAGTAACCGCCTGAATTACTTCCCGGCGGAAGAATGCGTATGTGATCGAGTCTGTCTGCCTTTGACTCTTCTATGAGACGGATTTGCAGATAGTTAGAGGAAAGGATCGACTCTTCAATCTCCGCGCGACGGTTCGCTGGCAGACCTTCTGTGAGGTGTTGCAGATTGGGCGGCAGTTTACTCGCCATCGAGTGACTTCCCAGCCGATATATGGATTATGTACACGCAATACTGGAAATCATTTCGCTCCGTTCCAACTTGCTGTACGTATTTGCGCACTCGTACCGTAGACCCGAACTGTGCGTCTTTCGTTTCTCTTGTAAAAAGTAATTGCGCACCGGGTTGTTTCCAGCCTGGATGGTGGATAAAGCCAAGGTCGGTTAGCGAGCGCGAAAACTCCTCAAGCTTATAAGTGCATACCGCTGCCCGCTGATCCACTTCAACATCTCCGGCTGAAAAACTGACATCGATGCGCGGAAGTTCATCATCTTCTCGCTTCTCGTTTACTTTGACTGTGTACTCCCACTTTTCATGGGTCGCTCCCGTATACCACCACGACTCTGCAAAGTCGGCGTCTTGCTCTAGCTTGACCCGCATCACTTCTTCGAGACGGCTGCGCGTCATATCGGGCGGTGAGCGTATGCCGTCAACAAACCGCAAGATGCGCTCTTGCAGCAGTGTCGATGCGATTGGTTGGCCGACTGCTTTCTCAGTCATTGTCTCTTTTGTCACGGGCGCTTCCTCCTTGTTGCCATTTTCTGATCCTGATGCCATTGCAGCCGCATCGGCCGCTGCCGCTGCCCGCGCCCCTAGTTCAGACGTCGCATCGTCCACTTCGGGTTGAGACTGAGAGGATGGCGGGGACTGCGCACACGCGGCAATTCCGCCGACGCAAAGCATCATGGCAAGCGTCGAGAGTTGTATGTTTTTCATTGCCGGGGACTCCGCTCTTCCATACAGAAAATTGTGATTTATTCCTTAACTGTGTTGCAATAGTCACTTTTCATTTCAGATGCGTCAAGTTGCAATTGAGTCTACATGCTCCGCCCTCCATGCTCCTCCCTCACAATCCAAAGACCAGAAGTCAGGGCTCACTCCAAATTCTAACCAATGATGACTTAACCTTCAGACCGGCCTTGGTTTGACCTGCACCGTGACTGGATTCAGCAGCAATTTGTAAGCGGCGCGAGCTAGTTTCAGCCGTTGACTAAGCGCATCTCCCTCGGCGGGATGCAGTTTCCTAAGACGACCAATCCTGGCAGACAAACTGTCTAACTGTGCCTGGATATTCTCCTGCACGCCGTCAGCAAGTTGACGCTCAAGTTGGTAGACCGCCGCGCGTAATGCTTGACGCTGCTTTGATGGAATCGCCACTTTTTTGTTCACAAGCAGCTTTGTTACTTTCATCTGGCGATTACGTCGTTGGATTTCTTGCTTCGACCGCTTCGCCCTGAACCCGCTCGACAGCATCATTCCGTAGATTCTCGAAATTAGCTTGGTCAGCTCAACGGTTGATAATTGCCTCATCGACGAAGCCGTTATGTCATCCACATATCTAGAGTAAGAGATTCCTTCGCTTTGCAATTGAACGTACAGTTCATGCTCGCTCTTGAAGAACGCGAGATTCGCGAGATGTGAACTGGTAATGGCCCCTGCGGTAGCGCTCCATCTTTTGTCGTCAGTTGGGTAAGAAGAAGTGCAACGTCTGAGGAAAAATGGAAGAACTCGGACCATATTTTTTCAACAAGCGCGCTTGTCGTACTTGGGAAGAATCCTGCAACATCTTCGCAAACCACCGTTTTTGAGTTTGCATGCAGTTCCGCGTTCTTAAATGCATCTTGCCCCTTAAGACTACCCGTAAGGTAGTCCGGGAACACCACGTTACTTAGAATTCGTTCTTTTATCCGCCGCTGAATGCTCTTTAGCGGTTCCAGCGCATCGAATGGCTGCCGAATAGACCCATCCGGCTTAGTTATTGGCTTCGCTAGGCGATAGCTTGAACTTGCTGTCGCTGCCACACGCCGTAGCTCATCCAATGAGACACTTAGAAGACATGAGAGGCTCTCAAGTCGTTGAATTGGATTAAACGGGTAGTTCGGTGCGCTTTGCAGGCTGCTCATTAAGCAAATCCAATGCTGTTATGGCCAACTTGCCCGCCAGCTCTTTGTCGAGACCAGCTAACTGCCCCTTATCAGCCCCCAGGAAGAACAAAATCTCAACCGGCACCCTAAGTCCCTCGGCGATTTTTTGAATGGTGGAGAGCGTAGGGTCTCGTTTAGAGTTCTCTAGCATCGACAGATAGGAAACGGAACAACCAGCTAGCCGGGCAAGTTTCGCCTGGCTCAGCTGGCGCCGATTACGACACATCTGTATCGCGCCACCAATATTCATCTACATAACTCCAAAAAAACATGAAAGGCTTGTTGCGCCTGTCGTCTTCATCCCAGTTACTTCATCAGCTCTGTGATATTCGTTACAAAACGAATCACGTCTGCGATGACCTTCAGTACACGCATCTTCCAGTCCTCGGAATCTTGCATCGCGCCTGAACAATCGCAGCTTTCCAGCGCCGCGATTACTGTTTCGATTTCTTCGATGACGCTAGTGTCGAGCTGGCCTTGATACACGTCACGAAGCTTCTTAAGCAACTCGACGCTGTTCTCTTTGGTTGCGGTGTTCATAAAACACATCTCCTTCATCGGGCAAATGCCCGCCGTCAGTAGCAAGTGGCCGGAAGGAGCCAACTCGACACAACAAGCCAATCACCATTCGGACTTTTCAGGTCGTCGCCGTCATAGGCCGTCGTCCTCCGCACATCGCCGTAGCCCGAAGGCCGAGACCAGCCGTGTGCGGCGTCACTAGCCTCACCAATGGAACGTGAGGCGACCCCGAGTTACGCGAGGCCGATTAGCTAGCCATTGCTGCTGATTTGAAGAAGCACCACACCTAAAGAACTCAACCGAGCGGTAACACTCGGCCTGATGGGAGACTAGACGCGGCCCAACTGAAGTCAAGTATTTTTTCACTGCCAGTGAATGTCTTAGCCCTGACTTTCAACCAGTTGCGCCCACTGTTGTTCAGTCAATTGCGACCCGGCACCGATCGTGTCCTTCGCGTGGCAATCACCCCGAACCGGCGCCAGAACCCCTCCACCACCCTCCTATGCGCCTCCCGCGTGATCCTCGCCCCGAGCTCCCACCCTGCCCAGGTGCCGGGGTCGATGGCATGGGAGCGGGCCGCTTCCCGCTGGGACAGGCCAAGCAGACGGCGCTTGGCAATGAGGCGGCCGGCGAGCGTCCCTTGATCGACCGGCTCCGGGTCGACTGCCGCCGGCCGAATTGCGGCCCGATGCGCCGCCCGGTGAATGCAGCGATGTCGTCCGCGCGCGCGTCATCCGTGTCCGCGAGGTGCAGATACAACGCGCCGGGCGCTGCAATGCGCATCTCGATCAATCGGGCACCAATGCGGTGTGCAGACTCTCCAGCGAAGATCAGGCGATGCTGGAGAACGCCATCGATCTGCTGCAGCTCTCCGCGCGTTCGATGCATCGCATTCTGCGCGTGGCGCGGACGATTGCAGATCTCGCCGGCAGCGCCGACATTCTAGGACCGCATGTGGCGGAAGCGATCGGGTATCGGCGCGGGGAGCGAGTAGCTGCCGCGCGCGTGGCGTAAGCACGTTCTGGTATTACGCGCGCGATGTTCCAATCGCATCGAGCAGAAGGCAAAGTATCCCGACAGCATCGCCATCGTGGCGACTTCGGCCGAAGTCGCCATACATCGTTCTGCTCGATCCGTGGAAAGTGAACACGATCCTGATACCGGATGATCAAGAGAGCGCACACTTCCCTCTTTCCTGCCAGGACACCGGATATGCGAACGCCGTCAGCGCCACCTGTATTTCAAGACAGCGTGCCTGCACAACGATGGCCGATGCGGATCACTCCGATGCGTCGCCCTGCATGCATCGAGATTCAGGGCCAGCACAATGCTTCGACGGTACACCGCCATTCCAGTGGCTGCCGGCCATGAGCGCGATCGATCGCTTTCCCGCGCTGCACGCCTGGCGGGATGCCGGAGAATTCATCACCTTCCGCAACCGGCGCATCTACTGCCGTCGCGCTGGCACGGGACCACGGTTGCTGCTGATTCACGGCTTCCCGACCAGCAGCTTCGATTGGGCGCCGATGTGGACGATGCTGACGTCGCGCTTCGAGGTCGTGGCATTCGACTTGCTGGGTCTTGGCTTTTCCGCAAAACCTCGCGGCCATCGCTACCGTGTACATGAGCAAGCGGATCTGGCCGAAGCGGTCGTGCATCATTATGGCTGGAACGCCGCGTTCGTACTCGCTCACGATTATGGCGATACGGTTGCGCAAGAACTGCTGGCCCGAAGCAACCAGGATCCCACGCACACCGCGCTGCGCATCCTTTGTCTGTGCATGCTTAACGGTGGACTGTTTCCGGAAACCCATCGTGCGCGGCCGATTCAGCGATTGCTCGCTTCGCCGCTCGGGCCCGGGCTGGTCGGACTGATGAGCCGCCGCGATTTCGCGCGCAGTCTGCAGACTTTATTCTCGCCGACGCGGCTGCCCAGCGAGACGGCGATCAATGAATACTGGGCCTTGTTGCAGCACGATGAAGGCATTCATGCGGTGCCGTCGCTGCTCGGTTACATGGCCGAACGCCGACGCGAACGTGCACGCTGGGTCGGTGCGCTGCAAATAACCGATACGCCTTTGCGCTTGATCTGCGGCGCGCTGGATCCGGTCAGTGGATTGCATATGTCCGAGCGTTATCGGAAGCTCGTTCCGCGCGCGGATATCGTCGTCCTGGACGATGTCGGCCATTTTCCACAACTGGAAGATCCGAAGCGGGTCTTCGCTGCGCTCGCTGCATTTTTTCCTGACGATATCGCGCAGGCTGGCGGTTGATGCGGTTCGGTATTCGAACGTAGGCCAGCCGTATCCGCTGCCCGCTAATCCGCACGCCGTTGCTCGCGAAGACGTCAAAGGCCACGGCCAGGCAAAAAATGTCCAGGCAAGCGCCACTCCATTGTGACCTCATGTTTTTGTCTGGCGCGGTGAGGCGTCTTTGAAATGCCGGGGAGGCTGGTAAACTCCCTCGTACGGAGAGGTACTGTTTCCAGGCAAAGGATGGATAGATGGAAAACATAGAAGATTGTACTGTTGCACATATGGGCACGGCCTCGAACAACGCGGCCAATGCCGTGCCGGACGCCAGGCCCGGCCACGCTGATTTCCCACTGACGGACATGCAACGCCTCCTTGTCGTCAGCGCTTCCGACGGGATGGAATATGCACTGCTTCCGCACTTCTACTTCGAGGTGGAGCGTCCTGGTCTGGACATCGATCGTTTCGCTTCCGCGGTCGCTCGCGTACTCGCACGCCATCGGCGGAGCATCGTCGTCGTGACGCCGGAGCTGCGACTGCGGCCGGTCAATGAGTTGGGAACGCCTTGCGTCTCGGTCTGGGACCTGCGTGGGCTCTCCGATCTTGGGACAACGCTGGGATTCATGCAGATTCGGCACCGGATGTCGAATCAGCCACTCCCCATGGATCGCTGGCCGTGGCTCGACTTCCAGCTGACACGATACGGCGACAGCGACGTCCGGCTACACGTCAACTTCAGCAACCTGTTTCTTGATCAGTATTCGGGGCTTCGCCTGCTTTCCGAGATTGAGCAGTACTACGCAACGCCGGATGTCGAACTACCCGCGCACCACGTAGAGATCGAAGAGATTTCGACTGCGTTGGCGCAGCGGCACGCAGCCGCGGATCGGGCGCGCGCCTATTGGGCCGATCGCATCGCCATGCTGCCTGCCCCGCCCGACCTGCCGATCGTACGCATCCATGGAAACCCGGGTTTGAACCGGCGCCGTCTGGTTATCGATGCAGCGACGTGGGGCGCATTCACGGCAGGCGTCGGCGTGCATGGCATGAGCCCGGTGACAGCGTTGCTCGCCGTGTACGGCGAGATCGTTGCCCGTTTCAGCGGATCGCGCCATTTCATTCTCAACCAGATGATTTCACGTCGCGTGCTGAGGCGTATTCCGGGTGCCGAGTCAGTAGTGGGCCATCTGGGCGCGATCTATCCGCTCGAATTCGATTGGCGCGGAACGGCCTGCCTCCAGGAAAGAGCCCGCCGCCTGCAGTCGACGATCATCGCCGATCTTGGACGCACCGACTGGTCAGGCGTCGATGTGCTCGAGGCGTTGAATGCCCGCCATCATTCGCAAGGCAGCGCCGCGTGCCCGTTCGTGGTCTCATCGGGGTTGGCCGGGGGGCCGCAGGAGGAATTCGGCTACAGCAAACTCGCGACGCCTCAGGTGTTGCTGGAGCACCAGTTCTTCACACTCCGCGGCGACCGTGTCGAAATCACCTGGGATGTCGTGGAAGCCGCGTTCCCCACAGGTTTCATCGATGCGCTGTGCGTTGCTCATGAAGCGCTGATACGGACACTGGCCAACAACCCGGAGGCGTGGACCACGACGACAACCCTCGTGACTCCCCGCAAATCGCTGCCATCGGCGAACACCTGCCCCACACGGCCGCTGCACGCGGGGCGTCTGTCGGACGGCATGAAGGTCGGCGCTTCGCTCGCGCCCCATCATCCGGCTGTGATCTGCGGCGACGACGCGCTGACTTACGGCGAACTGGCCGCAGCCGCCGAATCATTGGCCAAGGTGTTGTGCGCCCATGGCGTTCGCCCCGGCGATCGCGTCGTGATCGTGCTGGCCAAGGGTGTTCCGCAAATGGTCGCGGTCTACGCGACGCTGCTCGCAGGTGCCGCCTATGTGCCGATCGATCCCGCATGGCCGGCGCGGCGGATTGATCAACTGGTCAACGACATCGGCGCGTCGGCAATCCTGACCGCCGGTGCGATCGAACATCCGGGCGTGCCTGTGCTACGGGTCGACGACGATACGACGGCCGCCGTAAGCATCGATCTGCCCGCCGGTCTCGACCCGTCCGCGCTCGCTTACGTGATCTACACATCGGGCTCGACCGGACAGCCCAAAGGTGTCGCACTCGATCACCGTGGGCCGATCAACACCATTCTCGACGTCAACGGCGAGTTCGGCGTCGTCGCGGAGGATGTGATCTTCGGCGTGTCGTCGCTATCGTTCGACCTGTCGGTCTACGACATCTTCGGTTCGGCGATGGTGGGCGCGACGCTGGTGCTGCCCGACCCTGCCGACCACAGCCCGCATGCCTGGCTGGCGACGATGGTGGAACGACATGTCACGGTCTGGAATTCGGCGCCTCCGCTGATGCAGCTCGTGGTCGATGTCGCGCGCGCCGAAGGCGTCAAACTACCCACGCTGCGCATCGTGATGCTCTCCGGCGACTGGATACCGCTCTCTCTGCCTGACGACATCAAGGCGATCGCGCCAAATGCGAAGGTGATCAGCCTCGGCGGCGCGACGGAAGCGTCCATCTGGTCGATTTGGCACCGCATCGATGCGGTCGATCCGCGGTGGCACAGCATCCCCTACGGACGGCCGATGGCGAATCAACCGTGGTACGTCCTCGACGAACAGGGTAATGAAACGCCGACGTGGACGACGGGGCAACTGCACATCGGCGGCGTCGGTCTGGCGCAAGGATATTGGGGCGATCCCGAAAAAACCTCGGCGGCGTTCGTGGCCCACCTTGACACAGGCGAGCGGATCTATCGCACCGGCGATCTCGGCCGCCTGCTGCCCGACGGCAACATCGAGCTGATCGGGCGCATCGACGCGCAATGCAAGATTCAGGGACATCGCGTGGAGCCTGGTGAGGTGGAGCACGTGCTGGCCACCGATCCGCGGGTCAAGGACGCTGTCGTCGTCGTGGCTGGCGAGGCCAAGCAGAGGCAACTCCACGCATTCGTCGTTCTCCATGCGGATTCGGCCCCCACCGACGGCGATTCGATGCGCGCGGGCCTCATGGACCGTCTGCCGAGCTATATGATCCCGGCACGCATCACCTTTATCGCAAGCCTGCCGGTCACAGCTAACGGCAAACTCGACCGCGGCGCGCTTCTCGCGCTCACCGAAGCCACCACCGATGCCGGTGTGGCGTACGTCGCGCCCCGCACCGACCTGGAACGCACGATCGTCGCCGTATGGAAAGAAGTCTTGGGCATCGAGACCATCGGCATCGAAGACGATTTCTTCAACCTCGGCGGGCACTCGTTTACGGCACTGCGCACGGTTGCCGCACTCCGTTCCAGAACCAGACTCGACATTTCCCTCAGCGGACTGCTCGAGTCGCGCACCGTCGCGCGTCTGGCAAGCCTCATGACGGGGCAGCGGCTTTCCAACGCCCTGGTGCCATTGCATGCCGGCACCGGGCCAGCGCTGTTCATGGTGCATCCGGCCGGTGGATCGGTGGCGGCCTATCGCGAGCTTGCGCGCGACCTCGACCGCGACTGTTTCGGACTCGCGGCGAGCGAGCCGCTGCCCGGCACTCTGGAGGCGCTGGCGCAGGGGTATGTGACCGCCATCCGCGCCGCGGCCACTGGACCGTACACGCTCCTGGGATGGTCGTCGGGCGCCGTGATCGCGCTGGAGATGACCGCACAACTGGAGGCGGCGGGAGAACAGGTGGCGCAGTTGATCGTGCTCGATGCCCCCGCACCGACAGATTTGCCCCCCGGCCCTGTCGACGACGCGACATTGCAGGACTGGTTCCGGGAGGACACGGCCGGCGCCGACCTGCTTGCCACGGAACTCCATCATGTCTATCCGGTGTTCGCGCAGATCGTGAATGCGTGCCGCAGCTACAAGCCATCTGTCGTGGCTGCGGATGTCGCTTTGATCCGAGCCCGCGACGGGCGAGTCAGCGAGTATGCAGCGCACCCGCACGAGGCCATGGACGATTGGGGCTGGTCTTCCCGCACCCGCGGCACGGTGGCCACGCGCGCCGTGGCAGGCACGCACCACAGTTTGTTCAGTCCGGAGCACATCGCGGACGTTGTGGCCGCGTTCCGTGAGCTCGTTCCGATTGGCGTCGCGGAGTGACCATGTCAAGCGCAAGCAAATCCAACAACACAGGCGAACTTCCCAGCGACGTCGACGTCGTCGTGATCGGCGCCGGTCAGGCAGGTTTAGCCGTCGGCCATACGCTCAAGCAGACGGGTGTCGATTTCGTCATTCTCGATGCCGCGACCGAACTCGGTGTTTCCTGGATCGATCGCTGGGATTCGCTGCGGCTCTTTACATCGGCGCGATATTGCGGCTTGCCCGGCCTGCCGTTCCCCGGCGATCCGGATCGATACCCCGCAAAAGACGAAGTGCCGCACTACTTCCGGACCTACGCGGCGACGTTCAATCTGCCGATTCATCTCGGCAACCGCGTGGTTTCGGTCGGTCGGTCCGACGGCGTTTTCACGGTGAGCACAGCGACTGCAAGGATCACCGCGCGCCAGGTCATCGCCGCTGCCGGCGCATTCCAAACGCCCGTCGTTCCCGAAGTTTCTCGACGGCTTCCGTCGTCCGTCACGCAACTGCATTCGCACGCTTACCGGAATCCCCGTCAGATTCCGGCCGGCAGGGTCGCTGTCATCGGATCGGCGAACTCGGGCCTGCAGATCGCAGCCGAGCTGTCTGGCACGCATGATGTAGTGGTCTGCAGGGGCCGCAGGCAGCCCCGGTTGCCACAGCGGATCCTGGGGCGCGATGCATTCTGGTGGTTGTCAAAATCCGGAATTCTGCGCCTGCCGACAAACACACCGCTTGCGCGACGCATCGCGATGCCCGACCCCGTCGTCGGCACGAACATCGATGAACTCGCCCGAAGCGTCGGCTTCGCCGAGCGGATCGTCGATGTCGCAGACGCGCAGCTGGTTACGGCCGACGGCAAGCGGATCGACGCATCGACCGTGCTGTGGGCAACCGGATACCGCAACGACTGGTCATGGCTGGCCCCGGAACTGCTAAGCGCAAACGGACAGCCGGAGCACGATGGAGGCATCGGCGCGTCCGGATTACATTTCGTCGGCCTCTACCGGATGCGGAACCGCGGCTCGGCACTGCTCGGTTTCGTCGGCCGCGATGCGGAACATGTTGGAGCGGCCGTTGCACAACGTTGCCAGCGCTGACCTGCGATCAGGCCGCACACCGGCTTCACGAGCGTCGTCCAATCCCCAAGGAACCCCATGGCCAAGTACCTGATTTCTTTTCCAATCACTGCGATGGTGGTACCTGATGCTGAAATGGGAGCAGTAGGCCGCGACGCGCGTGCCGTGATCGATGAGGCGAAATCCTCTGACGTTTACGTCTTCGCCGGCGGAACCGAGCCCGATGTACCGCCCGTGCTCGTCTCGGCTGAAGGTGCGGTTGCAATGGGCGGTTACCCCTGGGCACCCACGCTCGACGGCGGCTTCACCGTACTGGAGCTGCCATCGCGCGATGAAGCCATCGCATGGGCCGCGCGCATGGCCAAGTCCTGTCGATGCGACCAGGAACTGCGCGTTTTCGGGCTCGATATGCAGTCCTGAATGCAGCACTGAGTGGTGTGACAAATGTCGCAACAAAGTCTATTCAAGCCGGCCACACTTCTTCGCGGTCTCGTCGGCGCAACGTGGGCCGCCTCGTAGCGGACCGGCTTGATTCAAAGGTTCAGCCGACCTCTTCTGGTTGCCATTCGTGAACCAGTTGATCGTAGCTAGCGAAATCCGCCTCTAGCCCTGCGGCAACGATCTCCCACAACATCTCGTCCGTGCCGCCGCCAATGCGCGCCATCTTCACGTCGCGCCACCAACGGCCCAGCGGCGACTCCATCTCGAGCACACCCGCGCTGCCGAAGATGTGCATGCACTCGGACATCACTTCGCATCCAAGGCGAACCACGGTGACCTTCGCGGCTGCGGACGAGCGCACGTTGAGCCCCGCGGCGTTCGCAATCAGGCCATCCAATGCCCATCGCATCATGTCGACCCGCGCCTGCAGGTCCGCAACCCTGAGTCGCAATGCCTGATGGTCGAAAAGTGCGACCCCGAAGGATTTCCGTCGCTTCATCCTGGCGACGGTCACACCCAGCGCAAGATGGCAGGCGCCGAGAATCTGGGCCGCCATGGCGAAACGCTCCTGGGCCAATGCCCAACTGAGCACGGCAAGGCCGGTGCCGGGCCGGGCGATCATCATCTCGGCGGGCACCCATGTGTCGAAGAAAACGGGTGCGGTACTGATGCTTCTGGCGCCCACGGTGTCGAATGCCTTGCCGACACGCATCTGCGACGTCGGCACTAGGAACAGCGCGAGATCATCACGGCCTGCGTGACTCTGATCGATGCCGCGGAGCGCGAGCACGATGTAGTCGGCCACCGGCGATGGCGATGCCATCTTTTTGTGTCCCCGAAGACGATAGCCGCCTTCTTCCCGAACTGCCGTCGAACTGAGCCCGAGCATGTCCGAGCCCGCGCCTGCTTCCGTCGCGGAAACGCACAACACGGCTTTGCCTGCGATCGCCTGATCGGCGACATCCCGCAAACGTTCGGAGCGGCCGAACCGGCGCAGCATCGCAATCGCCGAATCATGCAGCGTCACGCCCGAAGCGATGCCGCCGCACCCGAGCCGACCGAATCGCTCCGACAGGGCCAGCGTATGCTCTAGCGCGGGCAGCGGGAGATCCTGCCACTTCGCGGCAAAAATACCTTCCTGACCCAGCAATTCGATGATGCTGCGGGGGAACGTGCCAGCGACTTCCGCATCGTCAATGATCCGACGCGTCGACGCCAACGCTAGGATCCTGTCCAGATGCTGCTTGAAGGAGTCGATATCGGAAATCGATGTTTCGATCTGAGTGGTCATGATGAACCGACCTGTTCCTTTTCCTGTTGTCGTTGACTGTTTACGCCCTGCAGCATGGCCAGCTCGGTTTCGACAATGCTGATGGTTGCGGCCCGTCGCGGCTTTCCCGATGGCGTTTTCGGCAGCGTGCGCGGCGGGACCACCGACACCAGGCGGGGACTGATGCCGAATGCCGCATGGACAGCGTTGGAGACTTCGTTCTTGATACGGGCGCTTGACTCGATATCGGCACTGTCGCCCGCTTCGACCACCACTGCGAATTCTTCGCGTATTCCCGCGGCGGCAAGGGCGACGGCGATGGCATTTCCCGGACGTACGCCGCTGACGCGGCAGGCCGTCCGCTCGATATCGGCGGGAAAGATGTTGCGTCCCGCGACGATGATCATGTCCTTCAATCGGCCGCAGACCACGACATCGCCGGTTTCTGTGACATAACCAATGTCGCCGGTACTGAACCATCCACCATCGCCAAGTAGCGATTGCTTTCCGCCCGTCGTGAGGTAGTAGCGCGAGACCGCATCCCCCCGGATTTTAATTTCGCCGACCATACGCGCCTTTGTTTCGGTGCCCGGCGCATCGCCGACGACAATCTCGATACCGGGCAATGGCTTGCCCAGCTTGGCCAAACGGCGCGCGCCGTCGTCCGTGCTGATCGCCGCATACGACTCGTGTTCGATCGCTGCCTGATCGACCGTATCGAATTGCATCCCCTCGCCGGCCTCGGAGAACGATATAGCGAGCGTGGCTTCCGCCATTCCATATGCAGCGACGAATGCCCTGTCATCCAGCCCGAACCGGGCACCGGATGCGAGCACTGCGGCAACGGTCGCATGATCGATGGGTTCGGCTCCGCTGAGGGCGAACCGCAGCGATGAAAGATCGAATGCACCGTCGGCAGCCGATCGCAGGTAACGGGCCAGAAGGGCGTACGCGAAGTTCGGCCCTGCGGTCATCGTGCCGCCGTATCTGGAGATCAGCGATGGCCAGAGCCGCGGAGACCTCAGAAATTCCGCGGGTGTCGTGCAAACGGCCTCCGCGCCGACCTGCATGGGCAGGACGAGGAATCCGATCATGCCCATGTCGTGATACAGCGGCAACCAACTCACTAACACGTCGGTCTGCGGATCGAGTTTCGACGCACTTACCATCGCCGCCGCATTCTCGTGGAGATTGCGATGCGAGATCGCAACTGCCTTCGGGACCCCCGTCGAGCCCGACGTGAGTTGCAGGAAGGCAATATCTTCCTCACCGCAATCGACCGGTTCGAGCGCCGTCCCTTCAGCCAAGACCTCCGCGGACATGACCAACGTGCCCTGCGCTTCGAAGAGCGGGATCGTGCGTGCGAAGACATCACCTACCACGGCTACTTTGGTGCCGATCATATCGAGCACGGCGAACGTGTCTTCCGCCCAGGCGCCGATGTCGACCCGCGGACCGGGCTGGTGGAGCATCGTCACGGACGCCCCGCGCATCCACACGGCCTGGATCACCGGCGCAATGCTGGCGGGGTCGCCGATCAGCACACTCACCGTGTCGCCGGGATTCACTCCGGCCGACGCTAGCGAGCCCGCCATGCAGCGTGCGATCCCATGGATCTCTACCCACGTGCGCCGGATGGGATGCTGCGGTTCGCCCGTTACCAGGCCCTTGCCTGAAGCGGGCGCAGAGGTGAACACTTCTTTCGTAAACCTGCTCATGATTCGATCGATCCTGATCTTCCGGTATCGCGCGGCCGGCCACGGAGAGGATCCGTCCCGGCGCCCGAGGGCGTTATTCGACGAGAACGCCGGCGCCTGACGCAGCGACGTGATTGCGCGTTTTCTCGACGAGTCGGGCGACATCTCCAACGGTCTTGCAGAGCAGAAGCTCGTCTTGCTGGAGCGTCACGCCCAGCTTTTCCTCGATCGAGACAAGGCCAATTGCAAAGGCGACAGAGTCGAACCCCAATTCGCCGATCAACGACGCATCCACATGGACGCGGGCAGAGTCGATCGCGAGGTCGTCCCGGAATATGGCTACAAGCGTTTCGTAGACGGCCGCTTCAGACATAAAAATCACTCCTTTGATTCCATTTACCAGCGTAACACAAGAAGCAATCGCATCTCGGCCTCGCCGAACGAGCCCTGCTTTCGCCGCGACGCACATTATTCACAAGCCAGAAACATCGAGAACAGTTAAAGAGCTAATAAACCTCGCTTTATAGCACCTTTGCCCCATGCCCGCCTCCCGGCCGTCGACCGTGCAAGCGTTCGCTCAGAGTTGTTGTGCAGCATCCTGGCGACGAAGCACGCCACTCCGAAGAACGGGATCGGCGCTTATGTGTAGGCATCGCCATCGATGACCGTGGTCGCCATCACGCTATAGGTCTCGATCGTGGGGAGCTAGTGCGCCGCGCCGTGCACGATGTCGGGCGTCCGCGCGATCATCATCCCGCTTTTCCTCACCTGAAAGAGGTGTTGTTCCGCAGGGTCATACAGTGGCTTATGGCGGGCGCTTCGAACATGTCTTTTCACTCTTCCGGTTGTGCTTCTGTGCTGTACGCCAGCGACAGGGTCGTGGCGTATCCTTCCGTCAATTCCACACCGGCGGCGCACGATGACGCAAGCACACGGCAGCTGTCTCTGCGGCCACGTCCGCTTCACCGTGGAATGGCCCAGCAAGTGGGTGGCGCACTGTCATTGCACGATGTGCCAGCGCGCGCACGGTGCGGCGTTCGTGACCTGGTTCGGGATGCAGAACGAACGCGCCCGGATCGACGATGCCGCTGGTGGGCTGCGCTGGTATGTCTCGTCGCCGGGCGCCGAGCGCGGCTTTTGCACGCACTGCGGTAGTTCGCTGTTCTTCCGTTCGGAACGCTGGCCTAACGAGCTTCACATCGCGCTGGCGAATCTGAAGGGCGACGCCGACCGCGCGCCGATGGCGCACGTATTCTGGGAGACCCACGTCGACTGGGCGAGTATCGATCCGGACGACGGTCTGCCGCGCAGGCCGTCGACGCAGTCCGACTGACGCAGCCCGCGATGCGGGAGTCGCTCAGCGTTCGGCGAGCACCTTGTGCATCCGCAGATAATCCTTGCGGTACTGCTTCGCGAGCTTGATCTTCTGCGTATCGCTCAGGATCTTGCCGGAGACCTGGAAGAATTTCTTTTCTTCCTCGCGCAGGTGGTGATGCACCTTCTCCGACAGCTTGCGCGCCTTCGCCATCCAGCCGCGATGCGACACGCCCAGCGACTGCATGTCTTCGATGATTTCGTCGATGTCGTGGTGTTCCGACAGCGCATGGCGCGAAGACATCAGACCCATGTCGTGCATCAGGATCGGCGCATACAGATAACGCTCCTCGGCGGCGGCATGTGCGGCCAGCTCGATACGCAAGGCGGTGAAAACCGCCTGCCGCGCCTGGGTTCCAGGCTTGGAGCGCAGCAATTTTCGGCACAGCGAGCGTTGGGTTTCGTGGCTTTCGCGCAGGGCGTCATAGATCGTTTCGGACATGGCGGCGTGTTCCTGTCGGTGCATGAATCGGGCTGGAGCCGGTGCATCCCATTCGGGCGACCGCGCTTCTGGCGCATGGACGACGCGAGCATGCCATCGGTGGCATGTCTTTGAAAGCCATGGCGATCCAAAGCATGGGTCTGCATGGGAACACCATCCGGACGGAAAACGACCGGCACAGGGCCGGCCGTTGGAGAGATCGCATCGTTGTCGGCCGGAGCTGCTGGCCATCGACACGGCTGGCAGCAATCAGTCATAGGCGATGATGCCAACTCACCTTTCGGTACGCAGACCAGCGCGCCGGGCTTCTTCGCGCATGCGCCGACGCTGGCCGACGCTGATGCATTTGTTCTCAGGGCGGTTGGAACCGAGCGGCTTGATGCGTTCGCAGATCATGCGATTGTCTTCGGCGCGCGCGACCGACGCCTTGACGGCTTCCAGCGCGTTGGCGAGGGCGAGTTTGTCGTCGGGGCCGAGCTCGGCGACATCCTGCTTGCCGTCGATCAGCGACAGCACTTCATCTTGCCTGGAGAAAATCGTCTTGCGCTCGTCGTCGGTGAAGTGCGAATAGTTGCCGGATTTACGTTCGATCGCCTGGCGCAGCTCGCCCTGCGCGGCGCGAATCTGGGCCGGCGTCGAGTCGATGGTGATGACGTCCGCGGCGAATACAGAAGAAGAAAACAGCATGACAGCGACGACCACCATGGGCACGTCTATCGGATCGTGATCAGCGATCTGGAAAAAGGTCACGCGATCTGGTTCGGTGGCGCAGGCCGCAAGGAGGACGGCATGGCGAAGTTCTATGAAACTATTGGAAAACAAGCCTCATCGAACATCGAGGTGGCGGTGATGGACATGTGGAAACCGTTCCGCAATGCGACCCAAGCACACGCCCCACAGGCGCAGATCGTGTTCGACAAGTTCCATAGCATGGCGCATCTGGGCAAGGCGATGGACGCGGTGCGCAAGGCCGAGTACGCGCGACT
>JAYUIZ010000575.1:0-1794 GCA_043765595.1 Lysobacter sp.
AAGTCATAAGCAAGCGTGGCATCATCTTCGTTGCGCATGAACTCGCACAGGCCTTCTGCGCGCGACTTGCCTGCCGTAAATCGAGGCTCGAAAAGCATCCGCATTGCTTGTGGCCACAGGCCTCGCGCTCGAACAGCGTGTTCGATCATGGCGTCGAGACCTTCCAATCCGGTATGGTTTTCGACATATTTTAGGCGCAGTGCGAATAGGCAAGCGAGCAATCGTTCGTCCGACAGATCGTCCCATCCCATGCCGTTCCGGCTACGTTCGGCAATGGCTGCAATCAGGATATAGCCAGCATAAAGCTGCTTGTCCTCGGCATGCGCTTCAACGATCTGCAGTGCCGTCAAGGATGGCGGCTCTGCCGTCAGGAATGCTTCAAACCCGGCATGCGCAGCTTCGGCTAGTGCGGAGCCAAGCCATTCTTCGACACGTTTGTGCGCTTGAACACCGTCATCCATATCGAAGAACTGCCCCAGGTAGGCTTGAGCTGGGTCGACAATGGCCTCGAAATCACCAGCACGCATCGACTCGATCCGCAATAGATACTCACTCCTATGCTGATCCCACTCCGTCGCACGCTCGGCTTCCCGCTGCTGCTCCCATTCATCCTGTTCGATTTTCCATTGCGGCGTGGGCGGATTCGCCAGCGCATCCAGCCACGCATGCAAATCCGGCTGCCCCGCCGTGAACCGACGAGCGGCTTCGCGCACATCGGCGCCGCTGTCGCCCTGGTGCTGGACCATGCGCACCAGCGCCTGCCAGCGCGTGTCGGTCTCATCTTCGGCATGCAGTGCATCCAACAGATCGATAATGTCGTCGCTGGAGAGATACAGCCCAGGTGAAGCATCGCTCAGCGCCCAATATCGTTCCCAGGCATCCTTCTCGTCCGTTGCGCCCAGCAGCACATGTCGCAGGATTGTGCGCCGCGCGTCGTGATTCGCCTTGAAGTAATTCACAACCTCGTCGCTGGCGTCTTCGCCAGCCACCAGTTGGCGCGCGAATGGGGACAGCCATGACCAAAGCACCAGAGGATCGACGATGCCAGCCTTCAGCCGCAGTGCGATCAGGTGATAAGCAAACTGCGTGATCTCGCGATTTCCGGGGCGTTGTTTGGCGCCGCCAAGTGCGCGCGCCATCGTCAGGAAATGCTCGAGAACGGCCTCGGTCCGTTCCGCAGGCAATTGCTTTCTGGTCTGCCAAAGCAAACCGAGCGTGCGATGGGGGCGTCGTGCGCAGGCCATCGCAGTGTCAGCGATGGTGCAATCGTCGAATGCCGCGTAACCGACATCATTCAGCAGATTCAGTGCAAGCCGAATCGACTGCTCATCGCCTGATGCTGCCAATTGTTTGACGTGCAAGGCCCATTGCTGAGTGCAGCCGGATTGGATCAACGCATCGGCAGCATGACTACGAATCGCATATGGGACACGGTCGTCGAGAATCAGCCGCAGCAGATCGGGCGCAAGCATCTGCGCGATAGCGGAACCTGCGACGGCCTCCAGCAGGATCATCCTCAGCCCGAAGCAGGTTTCTGCAGCAAGGATCCGTGTTCTGATCTCATCGCATAGTTCCGTGCGTGCAAGACCGCGTAGAGAGTAGCCGCCCCAGCCATAAAAATTCGGATTTTCTACAGCCAGCCGGCTCAGTCCATCCAGCAGCGCGCGTGCCGGTCTTGCGTCCAGCGCATCAGCGCCGCCGTATTCGATCACGCCCATTGGATCAGCAAGGATCACTGCCTCAGCGAGAAAAGGATCCTGTGCCAGCCAAGCATGCAGACCGCGCAGGCTCGCA
>JAYUIZ010000576.1:0-4962 GCA_043765595.1 Lysobacter sp.
ACCAGCAGGGCGACGATGGCCAGCAGCCAGAATTCTCTCGATTCGCGGGTTTTCAGCATGGGGGAATGATAACTGCGAAAAGCAAATCCCCCCGTCGCCGCTGCGCGCCGCCGACCCCCTTTTTCAAAGGGGGTAAAGCCAAGCCGCAATTCGACCGGATTACTTTTCAAAGAGTGCGATCGAAGCCTCGATCAAAGCCTGTAGCGGTGGGATATCACCCAAAGCCTAGCGGTTGCCCCCTTTGAAAAGGGGGCCGGCGGCGCGCAGCGGCGACGGGGGGATTTAGGCCGACGCAACCTTTCGCAACCGCGCATAGAAAAACCCGTCCATGCCGTCCTCGCCCGGCAGCCGCTGCCGGCCCACGCCAGCGACATGGCCGAAAGTCGCTCCCAGCGGTTCGGCGGACGCATCCGGCGTGCGCGCCAGGAAGGCATCGATCTGGTCGGCGTTCTCGCGCTTGAGGATCGAACAGGTCGCGTAGACCAGCACGCCGCCCGGCGCGAGCGTGGTCCACACCGCATCCAGCAGCCGCGCCTGGGTGACGACCAGCGCATCGATGTCGCCGGGGCGGCGGTGCAAAAGAATGTCGGGCTGGCGGCGGACGATGCCAGTGGCCGAGCAGGGCGCATCGATCAGCGCCGCATCGAACGGCACGCCGTCCCACCAGGCCGCGGGATCGGCGGCGTCGGCGGCCTTCAGTTCGACCGCGGCGTCGACGCCGACCCGTCGCAGCGTTTCAGCCGTGCGCCGCAGCCGCCGCGAATCGATATCGAGGGCCAGCAGGCGCAGGCCCGGGTCGCGTTCCAGCAGATGCGCGGCCTTGCCGCCGGGGGCGACGCAGGCGTCCAGGACACGCTGTCCAGAAGCCGGGCTGCCGGAAGTTGGCGCCAGCGCATCGGCCACCGCCTGCGCGGAGCCGTCCTGCACCGAGGCCACGCCGTCGTCGAAGCCGGGCAGTTCGGCGACCGCCAGCGAATCTTCAAGCCGCAGCGCATCGGGCAGCGCGTCGTGGACGGTCGCGGCGATACCGGCCGCTTGCAGACGCAGCAGATAGTCGTCGCGGGTGGTGTGCAGACGATTCACCCGCAGCCACAGCGGCGCCGATGCGGCGCTGGCGTCTAGGATCGCGTCGGCATGCTCCGGCCAGTCGCGGCGGACTTCCGCCAGCAGCCACTCCGGCCAGACCTGCGCCGGATCGGCGGGCGGAAAGCCCTCGCGCTGCGCGCGGCGCAGCAGCGCGTTGACCATCCCGGCCTGGTGCGCGCGTCCCAACGCGCGCGCGGCTTCCACCGTTGCATCCACTGCGGCGTGCGCTGGCAGCTTCAGCGCATCCAGTTGGGCGAAACCGACATACAGCAGCGCACGCAGCGGTTCATCGCTTTTGCCAAGCGGCTTGGGTATCCACGCACTCATTGCGGCGGCGTAACGCGCGCGGTTACGCAGCGCGGCGAAACAGATCGCTTCGACCAGCGCACGGTCGCGCGGATCGGCGATCTTCGGCAGTTCAGCGCCGAATTCGCCCTTCAACGAACGCCCGCGATGCAAAACAGCGTCGAGCACGCGTGCGGCGGCGAGGCGGGAGTCGGTGCCGGGGGGTGTATCGGTCATGCGGGTGGCCTTGCGGTAGTTGGCGAAAGAGGCGCAAACCCCGATGAGGTGGTTCTGTGGGAGGGGCGCAAGCCCCGACGCTGTTGCAAGGGCGGCCGGCATCCTGTCGCGACTCGCGTCGCTCCCACAAAGTTGCTTCGATCATGCGGGCTGCCTTGCGGTGTTTGCGGGAGGGGCGGAAATCCCGATGTGATGTTTTTGCGAGAGGGGCGCAAGCCCCGATGCGATGTTTGTGTGGGAGGGGCGCAAGCCCCGACGCTGTTACGAGTGCGGCCGGCATCCTGTCGCGACTCGCGTCGCTCCCACAATACCTTTGCTGCCTGCGCCGTCGCTACTTCGAAATCAGATCGCGCCGCGCGTTGAGGTAATCCGCGGCGGTAATCGTCTTACCTCCCTCGCGCTGCAGCGCGCGGATGCGCAGCGCGCCGTCGCCACAGGCGATGTCGATGCCCTCGCGACCTGCAGCCAGCACCGTGCCCGGCGTTTTCCCGTGCGCAATCGCCAGGGCCACCGCGCCGTGGATGCGCACGCGCTCGCCGGCCAGTTCAGCTTCAGCCACCGGCCACGGATTGAAGGCGCGGACCTTGTTTGCCAGCGTCGTCGCCGGCTGCGACCAGTCGAGCTTCGCTTCGTGCTTGTCGAGTTTGTGCGCGTAGCTCGCGCCATCTTCCGGCTGCGACCGCGCCACCGGCACGATGCCCGCGCGTAGCAGGCCCAGGCCATCGGCCAACACCTGCGCACCCAGTTCCGACAGGCGGTCGTGCAGTTGCCCGCCGGTGTCGTGTTCGCCGATCGCCAGCGACTGCGACAGCAGCACCGGGCCGGTATCGAGCCCTTTCTCCATCTGCATCAGGCACACGCCGGTGTCGGCGTCGCCGGCCTCGATCGCGCGCTGGATCGGCGCCGCGCCGCGCCAGCGCGGCAGCATCGACGCGTGCACGTTCCAGCATCCGTATTTCGGGATATCCAGAATGCTTTGCGGCAGGATCAGGCCGTAGGCGACCACGATCATCAGGTCCGGCTCCAGCGCGCGCAGCGCGTCGCGCGAGACCTTCTTTTTCAAGGTTTCCGGTTGCAGCACTTCGATGCCGCGCTGCAAGGCTTCGAGTTTCACCGGCGATGCGGTCAGCGCACGGCCTCGCCCTGCCGGGCGATCCGGCTGCGTGTAGACCGCCACGACTTCGTTGTGCCGCGCAGCAGCGCGCAGACAGGGGATGGCGAAGGTTGGGGTGCCGGCGAAGATGATTCGTAAGGGCATTCAGATATATCGGAGATTGGGAAAATTAGAGAACAAGAAGAAAACAATCAGGATCTTGTGCCTATTGTACGCTCGACAAGTTTTTTCTTTTCTTCTAGTAGTCGAAGAACAAAAGACTGGTAGTCCTCTTTTGGGTAAGCGGGGTTCGGTTTTGTGACACCGCGAAACAGGCTTCCAATTTCTGCGATAGCGGCGAATGCAGTGCCTATTCCAAGTCCGCCAGTCTCCGAGAAAACGCTTCTCGGAACTTCTGCGTACAAAACTTTTAAATCCTCAAGATGTTCTTTTAAATCTCTTGCCTGCGAGGTTTGCGGGAGGCTGTCCAATCTCAGCTTTATCAATCGTTGGACATCGTCGTACCGTGCTTCCTCGGTCAGTCCTTCGCGGCGAACGTAAATCGCGCCAGCGCGAATTCCCTGCCCATCTTTTTGAGCGACGAGAGGCACAGCATCGTCGATTGGATGAATGAAAATTATCTGAAACTTTTTCCAATCAAACTGCCGTATTCGGAGGCATAAAAAGAAAAATCACCGATTTCCATTGCATCAAGCAATGATGCGGGCAGAAAATTTTTCACTCCATTCGTTATTACTGACTTGTCCGTCAGGTTGCTAACTCCAACTGGGTCAAGTGTTTTATCAGCATTCTCTCTGACTCCCACAGCGAGACAACCGCCGCCTGAATTTCCTAAACCTAAAATGTGCTTGGCAACAGATGCGAAATCCGGCCATGCTTCTTTAAAGTCAAAGTTCCGCAATTCGCCGGCATGCTCTTTAAGCAAAGCCCGAAAGGATTCTCGGGAAGGCTCAGAAAAAAACGTGCGTAAGCTTCATGCACAGTCTTCGATTTTTTATTCTTGTCCATTCGGTCTGTTACAGCGTCCTTCCAGTAATTTGAATCACGCCGCGCTGCTGCGCCGCGCCTTCTCCAGCGTCTTGCGCACCCGGTCGCGCTTGAGCGGCGACAGGTAATCGACGAATAATTTGCCTTCGAGGTGATCCATCTCGTGCTGGATGCAGATCGCCAGCAGGCCGTCGGCGCTCAGCTCGAACGGCTGGCCGTCGCGGGCCCAGGCCTTCACGGTGATGCTGTTGGCGCGGGTGACGTCGGCGAAGATATTCGGCACCGAGAGGCAGCCTTCCTGATAGACCTGATGACCCTCGGCCAGCACGATCTCCGGGTTGATGAAGACCATCGGCTGGTCTTTCTCTTCGCTGATGTCGATGACCATGAATCGGTGGTGGTCGTCCGCCTGGCTGGCGGCCAGACCGATGCCCGGGGCCTCGTACATGGTGTGGAACATGTCGTCGAGCCGGGTCTGGAACTCGGGATCGGCGATCCGGGCGGGGTCGACCGGCTGCGCTTTGGTCCGCAGGCGGGGGTCGGGGAATTCAAGAATTGAGAGGAGCGTCATGTTTGTGGATATGGGGGCGGACATTGGTCGCGGACAAGGCCATTGTAGCGTCTCCAGACTTGCCAAGAGCCGGGTTCTGTGGGCTATAGTGCGGTCGTTGTGTTGGGGAAAATCCCAAGGGGAGCAAGTAGATGGCCAGCATCCTTAAGCGCGTTTCTCACCGAGCCATGGTGATCGGCGCAGCCGCCCTGTTGACTTTGGGCTCATACGCGGTCGCCCAAGAGTTCCGCGGCGACCACCCCGACACCTATACGGTCAAGCGGGGCGACACCCTGTGGGACATCTCCGCACGCTTCCTCAAGCGGCCGTGGCTGTGGCCCGAAATCTGGCAGGCCAACCCGCAGATCGCGAACCCGCATCTGATTTATCCGGGCGACGTGATCAGCCTCGCTTATCTCGACCGCGTCGGCGTCGGCGTGCAGGCCGGTCCGCGCAACGAGGCACCGGTCAATGCGATCTCGCTGGCCGACATCGAGGCCTACCTCCGCGATCTGCGCGTAGTCGACAGCTTCAAGGAGCTGCCATACATCGTCGGCCAGGAAGAAGACATCGCCCGTGCCGCCCGCGGCCATCTGGTCTATGCCCGCGGCCTCGAAGGCGCGCAGGTTGGCCAGCGTTACGCCGTGGTCCGCCCGACCACCCGCTTCGTGCGGATCGGCAAACGCGGATGCTGCGACCTGCT
>JAYUIZ010000577.1:0-4953 GCA_043765595.1 Lysobacter sp.
GCGGTGGCGGCCGCATCGCCGCCACCGAGTTCCTTCAGTGCATGATTGAAACCATAGCGCGCGTACAGCACGCGCAGGTCGTCGACGTGCGGTTCGCGCAGCGCCAGCGTGGTCGGGCCGCAGTCCAGCGGCACATCGAGCCTGATCGTCGTCAGTTGGCGGTTCAGCGGCAGACGCGGCAGCGCGGCGCGCAGGTTCTCACCAATCTTGCCCTTGATCGCATCGGCGTTGGTGATGACGTTCTCCAGCGTGCCGTATTCGGCCAGCCACTTCGCCGCGGTTTTCGGCCCGCATTTGTCGACGCCGGGAACGTTGTCGACGGTATCGCCCATCAGCGACAGCAGGTCGATGATCTGGTCGGCGCGCACGCCGAACTTCGCCATCACCGACTCGTCGCTGTCCAGCCGGCTGCCGCTCATGGTATTGACCAGCGCCACGCCGGCGCCGTTATCGAGCCGGCGCACCAGCTGCGCGAAATCCTTGTCACTGGTGGAGATGGTAACGGTGATGCCGGCGGCGGCGCCCTGCACCGCCAGCGTGCCGATCACGTCGTCGGCTTCCACGCCCGGTACGCGCATGATCGGCAGACCCAGCGCCGCGACAATCTGCATCATCGGCTCGATCTGCGCGCGCAGTTCGTCGGGCATCGGCGGGCGATTGGACTTGTACTGCGGGTCGAGGTCGTCGCGGAAGGTCGGGCCGGAGGCATCCACCACGAAGGCGATGTATTCGGGTTTTTCCTTGAGATGGGCGCGCAGCATGTTGACGATGCCGAACAGCGCGCCGGTGGGCTCGCCCTGCGCGTTGCTCAGCGGCGGCAGCGCATGGAAGGCGCGGTAGAGATAGGAAGAACCGTCGATCAGTACGAGTCGTGTCATGGGCGGATTCTACTCCGCGCTTCCAGACTGCCGAATCACCACCGGCAGCACGCATGGTTCACGCCCCCGGCGCATAATCGGGCCTCCCGTCCGCTGGAGACCGCCATGCGCCGTTCGACCCTGCCCGTACTGCCCCTGCTGTTCGCCCTCGGCGGCTGCGCCACCACCGGCGGCAGCGCTGATGCCGGTGCCAATACCGACATCCCGGCCGACGCAGTCGCCGCGACCAAGGTCCAACCCAACGGCGACGAGATCACCGAGTATCGGGTTGCCGGCCAGCTGCGGGTGGTGAAGGTGCAACCCAAGCGCGGCCCGGCGTTCTACCTCTACGACCGCAACGGCGACGGCCGCCTCGACGCGGACAAGGACGTGTCGCCCGTGTATTTCAAGTTGTTCGAGTGGTGAGGGTCAGTCTCCACCGCCGTTTCCGCCAAAATCCGAGCCATTCGGGCCGTCTGAAGGACTGAGGCTCCGCGGCCCGATCCGCATCACCGGTCCGCTGCGCGTGTCCGGTCCAAGCTCTTGCTGCTGCGTCAGAGCCTCTGCTTGCGATTGTTGACGGTTCTGCAAAACCTTTTGAGCGACTTCCGACGACTGCTCGATCGGGGCCGCCAATGCCTGCTGTACGCTTAGCCGCGCCAGATTCTGCGCCGGGTCGTCCAGTCCGCCCTGCACTGCGAATACCGATGCCCCGTCTTTGCTGAGCACCACATGATCGATACGCGCGGCCTTGAACGGGTTGTCCTGGCTGAGTGATTGCGCGACCAGACTTGCCGCCACCTGCTGCTCTTCGTGCTGGGTGAACGTGCCGGCCGGAATATTCGGTGATGTGCGCAAGGCATGCAGTGTATGCGTCCACATCGTATGCGCTGGGTGGCCCGGTTCGGACATCACCGGCGCGCTGGGCTGCTGCACGATTGCCCGCTCGATGTCTGGCGCATCCGGGTCTGCGGACGGGTCGCTTTGCAGGCCGATGCCGCGCCGCTTGCCGTGACTGGTATCGATCAGGACAAGGTTCTGGCCGCCCATCTTCAGGCCGTTGCTTTCCAGCAGTTCCGGCTTCAGGCCTAGCCGATTGAAATCCAGATGGATGTCCGGCGCACGTTGTCCGCTGGTCTGTTCAAAGGCGCGCACATTGCTGGCGATGGCTTCGATCACCGTCACGCCCGCCGTATTGGCATAGTCCGAATTGCCGTGGCGGCCGAGTTGAGCTTGCTTGGGCAGAAGATCGAAATGACAGTCCGCCACCGCACTCAACAACGCCGAAGCATTGAGCTGGGCATGCGGGTCGCGGATCGAAGGGTCCAGATCGGGTACCAGACGCTGCGTCGCGCTGAGCTGCACACCTTCAGCGAGGCCTTTTCCATCATCGACTACGCAGCGGCTGAACGACGCAGCGCGTTTGAGTATTTCGTCTTCTGTGATGTGGCCGCCATTGCCTTGCTCGATCCGGCTGGCCAAGGCGTTCCAGCCTTCCACCGTGGCGATGGACTCGTCCCAGCGACGAAAATCGAGGTAGCGCTGGCTTGCGGCGGTCGCATCGAGCGGCTGGGTGTCGCTGTCCGTCCACAGTGCACGGCTGATGTTGCCGCTCAATTCGCGCATCGCCTTGTTGCGACCCTCGTTCAGGTCGCTGTGTGCGGTTTCGTGGCCCAGCACATACACGATGCGGTCGTGCAGCCACATTTCGCTTGGAGGATCGATGAATATCGCATCGTCGATGCGGATCGTTTTGGATGTGCTGTCGTAATGGCCGCCTTCGGTCGCGTTCCTGGGCAGCAGCTCGATATGCGCCAGCCGCCCGGCGCGCACTTCCTCCAGCATTTGCTGTTGCAGATGAGGGGAACTGGCAATAGCCGTCTCAATCTCGGCCCTGCGGTCGGCGGGCAGATCATCGGTCAACGCTTTCAACTCGGATGTCATTTTGCTCATCGGTCAACTATTCCCTGTTCACGTGGTAATAAACGAGCAATCTCAGGACACAGTCCCGGGAGTGGTCTTCGACGCCGTACTCGGGCTCTTCTTCAGAAAAGTACTGGGGATACTGATAGACACGGATCCCAATGCCGAAGCGCGGATCAGGCAACGCTTTGGCGAAGCGCGCATGCTGTATCTCGATCCTGTCCCAGCCGCGTGTGTAACCCATCGCGACAATGTCCTGGGCCAGTGCTTCCATCTCGAACGAACACATCTGTGCCCGCCGCCGGGGTTCACCTTGGCCGGGTGACAGCTTGATGCTGAACTGACGATTCAGGCTATCAGGGCCGTAGGGCTTATGCGGAAATTCGTAGATAACCCAATATTTCCACCCTTCGGTCACGCTGCCCTCGGCGTCTTTTTGCTGCCACCTTACGTCGTCCTGCAGACTGACCTGCATCATCGCTTCGATGTGCTGCGGGGTGAATTGCTCAGGCCCTTGCAGGCTGCTGATCAGCGCCAGAATCCGCCGGCGCAGTTCGGCTGCGGGAATTACGGGCATTTGCGGAGGCGTGATGCCAGGGGAGGCTGGGAGGGGCGGGGTGTCCTTCGTGGACAGTGCCGGATCGGCCGCGACAGACGCCAAGGCGGTGGCTTCTGCATGTGCGGCTGATTCTGCGGCTGCTTTCGCTGCGTATGTGGCAGCATCCGGGGGGGCTGCAACTGACTCGACAGGCCGCTGGGCGCAGGCTGTCAGTGCGAAGAGACTTGCACAGAACAGCAGAGATCGGCGAAAAACAGACATGTGAGCTTCCTTGACGGTATCCGTCGGATGATATCTGAAAATTTATGTTTCTATCACTCTCAACACACCTCACGCCACCCGCGCGCACACCCATGCATCCACCCGTTTAACGCCGGCACGCAGCAGTGCATCCGCGGCGGCGTGCAGGGTCGCGCCGGCGGTCATCACGTCGTCGACCAGCGCCACGTGCGCCGGCAATGCGACCCCCGGCCGCACCGCGAACGCGCGGCGCAGGTTGCGCCGCCGGGCCGTGGCGTCCAGTCGCGACTGGGGCGCGGTGTCGCGCACCCGTACCAGGGCAGCATCCAGCAGGGGCAGTTGCAGGATGCGGGCCAGTGGCTTGGCCAGTTCAAGCGTTTGATCGAATCCACGGCTGCGCAGGCGATTGCCGTGCAGGGGGAGCGGGATCAGGGCCTCCGGCCGTCCAGTGTCGCCCAGTGCTTCCGCCATCAGTCCGCCGCACACCCGGCCGGCGGCAAGGTCGTTGTGGAACTTCAGCCGCGGCAGCAGCCGGTCCAGCGGCGGTTCGTAGCGGAACACCGCCCGGGTTTCGGTCAGCGGAGGTGACCGGCGCTGGCAGTGGCCGCAGGCATCGGCCGGCAGCGGCAGTGGCAGGCCGCAGCGCAGGCAGGCGCTGCGGTTCCAGGGCAGGCTGCCGCTGCAGGCTACGCACAGGCCCCGGCGGGCGGGTCCGCCTGCCTCGCCGCAGACCAGGCAGTGCGCCGGCCACAGCCGATCCAGCAGCCCGGCCATACGCAGGCGGAGGCAATGAGGATAGATAAAGTTGACAGCGCTGTTCATGCTTTCCAGACTGCCTGTCCCACTGCGCCGTGTCCGTCAGGAAACCCCGATGCCTGCTGTCAGCCTTCCCGCACCCCCGCGCCACGATTGGAGCCGCACCGAAGTCGAGGCGCTGTTCGCGCTGCCGTTTCCGGTCCTGCTGCAGCGCGCCGGCGAGGTCCACCGGGACCACTTCGATCCCAGCGAAGTCCAGGTCAGCACACTGCTGTCGGTGAAGACCGGCGGCTGTCCCGAGGACTGCGCCTATTGCCCGCAGGCCCAGCGCTACAACACCGGTGTCGAAGCCACCAAGCTGATGGATACCGAAGCCGTGGTCGAGAAGGCCCGGCAGGCCAAGGCTGCCGGCGCGTCGCGCTTCTGCATGGGCGCCGCGTGGCGCTCGCCGAAGGACCGCGACATCCCCAAGGTCGCGGCCATGATCAGCGAAGTGAAGGCGCTGGGGCTGGAAACCTGCGCCACGCTGGGCATGCTCAGCGGCGAACAGGCTACGGCGCTGAAGGCCGCCGGTCTGGATTACTACAACCACAATCTGGACACCGCGCCCGAGTTTTA
>JAYUIZ010000578.1:0-1788 GCA_043765595.1 Lysobacter sp.
GATCTCCGCGACCCGGGTCTATGACTATTCGAACGTCCAGGCGTTGGCCCGCTTCCTTCAAGGTGAACTCGCATCGCGTCCGCAGCCGGTTGCGCCCGCGCCTGAGGCATCCGAGCGTGCCGAATCCGTGCATGCTCAATCTATGCATGCTGAATCTAAGCATGTTGACTCCGCATCGGCGTCACTGCCCACCGCGCAGCGCGAAACGCCTACGCCGGCCGCCGCTCCATCGTTCGCAGCCGTCATGCCGTCCGCGCCGCGCCCAGCGATGCGGATGCTCGCCGACGACAGCATTGTCCTTCAGCGCCATTCGCGCGCCGTGCGGACCCTGCCCGAAGCGCGGCCAGCGGCGGCAGCACAGCGCAACGACGAGAAGATCGCCATTGTCGGCATGTCCGGACGCTATCCCGGCGCCGACGATCTCGACCAGCTCTGGCGCAACCTCGCCGAGGGCCGGAACTCGATCCGCGAAATTCCGGCGGAACGCTGGGACGTCGATGCGTATTACGACCCCACACCCGGCAAGCCGGGCAAGGTGTACTGCAAATGGCTCGGCATGCTTGATGGCGTCGAGCATTTCGACCCGATGTTCTTCCAGATCTCGCCGTCCGAAGCCGAGGTCATGGACCCGCAGCATCGGCTGTTCATGCAGGAGAGCTATCGCGCTTTCCAGGACGCCGGTTATTCCAGCGCCGCGCTGAGCGACCGCAAGTGCGGCGTCTACATGGGCATCATGAGCAGCGAGTATTCGTTCCTGCTGGCCAAGAGCAGTCCACAAAATATAGAGACGACCAGCAACAGTTTCGCGATCGGTGCGGCGCGCATCGCCTATCACCTGAATCTCAAGGGGCCGGCGATCCCCATCGACACCGCGTGCTCGTCTTCGCTGGTAGCGATCCATCTCGCATGCCAGGCGCTGCTGAACCACGAAATCGACATGGGCCTCGCCGGCGGCGTGAGCCTGTACCTGATTCCCGAAGCCTATCAGGGCATGTGCCGTGCGGGCATGCTGGCGCACGACGGCCAGTGCAAGACGTTCGACGACAGCGCGGACGGTTTTGTACCGGGCGAGGGCGTGGGCACGGTCGTGCTCAAGCGCCTAAGCGACGCAGAGCGCGATGGCGACAGCATCTACGGCGTGATCATCGGCTCTGGCATCAACCAGGACGGCAAGACCAACGGCATCACCGCGCCCAGCGTCAACAGCCAGATCGAACTGCTGCGCGACACCTACCGCCGCTACGCGATCGACGCGTCGTCAATCGACTACGTGGAAACCCACGGCACCGGAACCAAGCTTGGCGATCCGATCGAGCTGGAAGCGCTGTCGACCGTGTTCAAGGAGCACGGTGGCAGGAAGAACGCCTGCGCGCTGGGCGCGATCAAGACCAATCTTGGCCATATCTCCGGCGCGGCCGGCGTCGCGGGCGTGCACAAGGTGCTGCTGAGCCTGCGCAACAAGGCTTTGGCGCCGAACGTAAATTTCAGGCAAGAAAACGCGCTGTTCGATTTCGGCGCCTCGCCGTTCTACCTCAGCCGCACGCGTCACGACTGGCCTTCGGTCGCAGGCCGCAAGCGGCGCGCGGCGGTCAGCGCATTCGGTTTCAGCGGCACCAACGCCCATGTGGTTATCGAAGAGTACGTGCCTGCGCTGCGTTCACAGGCCACGGTCGCGCCGATGGATGCATCGCCGTCCTGCATCGTTCCCCTGTCCGCGCGCACCGCGGCGCAGCTCATGGTCATGGCGCAGGATCTGCTGGCATGTCTAGATAAGGATGCGTCGGACAA
>JAYUIZ010000579.1:0-1785 GCA_043765595.1 Lysobacter sp.
GGTGCTGCTGCTCAGCGACCCGCTGGAGCGCGAGCCGCCGCGCGCGAAGCTGCCGTTCTGGGCCGAGCGCGGCGCCGGCGGGCAGGGTGGGTCGGCCGACGGCACCGCACATCGGGTCGAACTGGATCTCGCCAATCAGGCGCAGCGCGAACGCTGGCAGGCGGCGTTCGCAACCCCGCTGGATGAGGCTATGACGGTCCTCGCGCGCAGCGGCATCCGCGCCCGCGGCCTGTCCACCGATGCGCCCAGCGAAAGCTGGCTGGATCTGTTCGCCGGGACGCGCGCGGGATGACGTTCCGGTTCGCGTCGATCCAGTTCGCGTCGATCCGGAGCGCCGCACCGGGCACCTTGCCGGGCGCAGCGCCCGATCCGCTGCCGCTGCTCGATGTGCATCTGCCACCGTCGCCGTCGTGGTGGCCGCCGCCCGCGGGCTGGTGGCTGGTGCTGCTGGCGATTGCGCTGGTGGTCGCTGTCGTGTGGTACCGGCACCGCCGCGCGCAACGTGAGCGGGTGGAAATGGAGCGATTGTTCGATGCAGGCGTTGATGTGGCCGAGGGCTTCCCTGCGCGCATCGCCGCGATGTCGGAGCTGCTGCGTCGCGCCGCGCGGCGCAGCGACCCGGACGCCGTCCGCCTGGCCGGCGATGCCTGGCTGCGGTTTCTCGATCAGGGCCAGCCGCTGCCGGTGTTCTCTGCCGGCGCCGGGCGCACCTTGCTGGAAGGTGGTTTCCGGCGTGATGTCGGCGAACAGGAATACGCAGCGCTGCGCGGCATCGTGCGCGCGCGTTTCGTCGAATTGATGCGGGGCAAGGTCACGCGTCCGCGCTGGTCCCGGCTCTGGCATGGGCGCGGCCCTCAAGTGCACGGCTCTCAAGTGCACCGTCCTCAAGTGCGCGGCCCTCAAGTGCCCGGCCCGCAGAAAGGCGGCCCGCGATGATCGATACCGCGCTGGACGCACTGCGCTCGCTGTTCGCTTGGCCGTGGCTATTGCTGGCACTGCCGCTGCCGTGGCTGGTGCGCCGCCTGTGGCCGGCCGCGTCCAGCGCCGCGCCGGCGCTGCGGGTGCCGTACGGCGAACGCCTGGATGCGATCGGCGGCCGCAGCGCGCGCGCGCGGCCGCAGGGGCTGGGTCTGCTGCCATGGTTTGCATGGGCACTGCTGTGCGTCGCTGCGGCACGGCCGCAGCAGCTCGGCGACATCGTGCAGCCGCCGCAGGCCGGCCGCGACCTGATGCTGGCGGTGGATCTGTCCGGCAGTATGGACGAGCGCGATATCGAACTCGAAGGCCGCGTCGTGCCGCGATTGACCGCGGCCAAGGCGGTCATCGCCGATTTCCTGGAGCGCCGCAGCGGCGATCGCGTCGGCCTGGTGGTGTTCGGCGAACGCGCCTACGCGCTGACCCCGCTCACCCGCGATCTGCAGACCGTGCAGGAGCAACTGGACGGCACGGTTACCGGGCTGGCCGGCCGCGCCACCGCGATCGGCGACGCCATCGGCCTGGCCACCAAACGCCTGCAGCAGCAGCCGGCCGAACAGCGGGTGCTGATCCTGCTCACCGACGGCGTGAACACCGCGGGCGCCCTGGCGCCGGACAAGGCCGCGCAGATCGCCCGCGACGCCGGCGTGCGCATCCACACCATCGCCTTCGGCGGCTACGGCGCCGGGCTGTCGGTGTTCGGCGTCCCGATCCGCAGGCCGAGCAGCAGCGATATCACCGATGAGGCCGGGCTCAAGCGCATCGCCGAACTGACCGGCGGCCGCGCCTACGTCGCCCGCGATGTCGATC
>JAYUIZ010000580.1:0-4930 GCA_043765595.1 Lysobacter sp.
GCGAAGGTTTCGGAATCGACAAGGCCTACGAAGACGCGATGGCGCGGAAGATCGAGACCTACGCGCGCGCCGCAGACGGCCGGCCGCTGTTGCCGGCAATGATCAATTTCCCGCTGTACGGGACCCTGGGCGACGTGTTCGCGCGCGGGCGGCCGCCGGCCGAACTGGGTTTCCGGATCGGCAACATGATGAAGACCCACGCCGATCCGTGGCGGATGCCGACGTTCGTGGACAATCACGATGTCGACCGTTTCCTGGCCGGCGGCGACGACGCCGGGTTGAAGCAGGCGCTGCTGGCGATGATGACCCTGCCCGGCATTCCAACTATTTATTACGGCACCGAGCAGGGCTTCCGCGAACAGCGCGCGGCGATGTTCGCGGGCGGCCACGGCTCGGGCGGGCGCGACCGCTTCGACACAGCCGCACCGCTTTATCAATATCTGCAGCAGATCACCGCGCTGCGCCGGGAACACCGGCTGTTCTCGCGCGGCACGCCGACGGTGCTGGCCGCGAATGCCGCCACGCCCGGCGCGATCGCCTGGCGGATGGACGGCGAAGGCGGCCGGAGCGACGGCTCGAACGAACATGCCTTGAACGAGCATGCCCTGAACCAGCATGCCCTGGTGGTGTTCAACACCGCGCCCCACGCCAGCCTGCTCGACAACCTCGACATCGGTTTAGCGGCCGGCACCCGACTGGAACCGCTGTTCGCACTGGCCGCGGACCTGAAGCCGTTCGTCGTCGGCAGCAGTGGCCGCACCAGTCTGGTGCTGCCACCGCGCAGCGCCCAAGTGTGGTTGGTGCGGCCAGGCATGGCGGGACAGACTTCCGGCGAGCGGCCGCGACTGGCGCTGGATTCCGCCGCGGACGCCGTTACCGGCGACCTTGCGCTGTCCGGCCATGCCCGCGGCATGACGTCGGTGCAGGTGGTGATTGACGGCAACATCGATGCGGCGCAAACCGTGCCGGTGGGCCGCGACGGCCGCTGGCAAGCGACCGTGGCGACCGACGCCATGATCGAACCGCGCATCGCCCACCGCGCGGTGGCTTGGGATCCGGCCTCGGGCACGGCCAGCGCGGCGCATGCCTTCAAGGTCGCCCGCCAATGGACGCGGCTGGTCGCAGTCGATGACCCTGCCGGCGACGACACCGGCCCGTCCGGCCGCTACACCTATCCCGACGATGCCGGCTGGCGCGCACCGCGCCCAGGCGACCTGCTGGGCGCCGAGGTCTGGCGCTCCGGCGGCGCGCTGCGGCTGACCCTGAAACTGCGCGAGGTGGTGTCCGACTGGAACCCGCCCAACGCCTTCGACCATGTCGCCTTCAGCGTGTTTTTCGCCCGACAAAGCGACGCTGCCGGTGTCGCCGCGATGCCGCAGCAGAACGCCGACCTGCCGGATGGCCTGCGCTGGCATCTGCGCCTACGCGCGCACGGCTGGTCGAACGCGCTGTTCTCCGCGACGGGGGCCTCAGCGACCGCGGACGGCACCATCGTAAGCGCGGCGCCGCAGATCGAGGTCGACCATGACGCCGACACGGTGACCTTCACCCTGCCCGCGAGTGCACTGGGCGACCCGCGTCTGCCGTCGGCCACACATCTTTATATATCCACCTGGGATTACGACGGCGGCTACCGTCCGCTGGCGCCGCAGGCCACCGGCAATACCTTCGGCGGCGGCGAGGCGGGCGAAGCGAAGGTGATGGATGATCTGGTGATCCGGTTGCCCGCCCCGCCTAGGATGAACTGAAAGGACGACGACGCTGAAGCCGCGCGCGCGGCTGTAGAACGTGAAAGCCACGGGGGTTTAAAGATCCGCGCTCCGAAGTTCCCCGACTCAGCCCTTCATCCAAAGCGCCACGGCCAGACCCGCGAACACCGACATCCCGACCCAGTGATTGTTCAAGAACGCCCGGAAACACCGCATCGGCGTGCGGCTGCGCCCGATCACGAACTGATAGGCCACCAGCGACAACGCGACCCCTAATCCGATCCAGTACGCCAGCCCCAGCCCGGCTTCGCGGCCGATCAGCAACAAGCCGATGAAAAACAGCGCGTACAGCACGCCCAGCGCGACCAGATCCAGGTCGCCGAACAGGATCGCGGTGGATTTCGACCCGGCGCGCAGATCGTCCTCGCGATCGACCATCGCGTACCAGGTGTCGTAGCCGGTGGTCCAGAAGATATTGGCGAGGTACAGCACCCAGGCCACCGGCGGCACCTCGCCGCGGATCGCCGCGAACCCCATCGGGATGCCCCATCCAAACGCCAGGCCCAAGTAGACCTGCGGCAGATAGGTGTAGCGCTTGAGGTACGGATAGCTGGCGGCCAGCGCCACGCCGACGACGCTCATCAAGACGGTGAGCCGATTCATCGTCAGCACCAGCGCGAACGCGACCAGCATCAGGACCGCGAACACCGCCAGCGCCTCGCGCCCGCGCACCGCACCCGTCGCCAGCGGCCGGCCCTTCGTCCGCTCCACCAGCGGGTCCAGCCAGCGATCGGCGTAGTCGTTGATCACGCAGCCGGCCGAACGGGTGAGCCACACGCCCAGCGAAAACACCGCCAGCGTCCACCACGGCGGCACGCCGTCTGCGGCCAGCCACAGCCCCCACCAGGTCGGCCACAGCAGCAGCAACCAACCGATTGGACGGTCGCCGCGCACCAGCGCCCAGTAATGGCTGAAGCGTTCGCGCCACGCTGGAATTCCGGCGGAAGGGGTCGGGATTTCGCTCATCGTTCTGTAGTCGCTACTCGGAAAGCTCGCGCCATCCGCTCGAATCGGGGACAATAGGCGTCACGCGCCTGTAGCTCAGCGGATAGAGTAGCGGCTTCCGAAGCCGTTGGTCGGGGGTTCGAATCCCTCCAGGCGCGCCAATACACCACGGCAGCATAACCTTGCCCTCAAGAAACGTATCCCTTGCCATGTGATTCAATCCACGCAAGGAGAACGACATGATGAAGACAACACGGGCGCGCTACACGCTCGAATTCAAGCAAGAAGCGTTGCGGCTGGTCGAGGGTGGCCAAAGCCTGGCTTCGGTGGCCAAGACGCTGGGGCTGGTCGAGTAGACCCTGTTCAACTGGGTGAAGGCGAGCCGGCAGGGCCAGCTCAAGGGCGTCGATGGCAAACCGGTAAGCGCCGATCAGATGGAGATTGCCCGGCTGCGTGCCGAGCTGGCCCGGGTGAAGATGGCGCGTGACATCCTGGGAAAAGCGACGGCGTACTTCGCCAAGGGCGCGAAGTGAGGTACGCCTTCATCCAGTCTCACCGCCGGGTGTGGCCGATCACGGTGCAGTGCCGTGTGTTGAACGTGAGCGTCAGCGGCTATCACTCGTATGTGGCATGGCGGGCCAGAAGCGCACCGCGACGGCACCTGAGTGATGAGACGCTGCTGGTGCACATCAAGGCGGTTTACGCTCAAAGCAAGCATGCCTATGGCCGGCCACGCATCTGGCGGGAGCTGCGCAACAACGGCGTGCGCGTGGGCAAGCAGCGGCTGCAGACGTTGATGCGCCAGCACGGCATCCGGGCCAAGGGCAAGCGGCGGTTCAAGATCAGCACCGACAGCAACCACGATCACCCCATCGCAGCGAACCTGCTGGATCGTCAGTTCACCGTGACCAAGCCCGACACCGTCTGGGTCGGCGACATCACCTGCATTGCCACCGACGAGGGCTGGCTGTTCCTGGCCGTGGTGATCGACCTGTTCAGTCGTCAGGTGGTGGGTTGGTCGATGCGTGCGGACATGACGCGCGAGATCGTGATCGACGCATTGCGCATGGCATGGTTCAAGCGCCATCCCGACAAGCAGGCCGGGCTGATCTTTCACAGTGATCGAGGCAGTCAGTACGCCAGTGAGGACTTCCGGGACGTGCTCAAGGGCTACGGCATCGTGGCGTCGATGAGTCGGCGAGGCAATTGCTGGGACAACGCCTGCAGTGAAACACTGTTTGGCTCATTGAAAGTGGAACGGCTGCATGGCCAGCGTTTCATCACCCGTCGCCATGCCAAGGATGAAACCTTTGCATGGCTGGTTTGGTACAACCAGTGGCGATGACACTCCACCTTGAACTACGTCAGCCCGATGCAGTTCGAGCAACAATGGCTGACCGATCAGGCCAAACAGGCACAACCATGACCTCGGTTATGGGGAACGCAATTCGAGGGCAAGGTCAATGCGCGCTTGCATGATTCGGATCGCATGACATCCGTGCTTCATTCGCATAGAACATCAATCACTTGATGCGGACGGACCTAAGTAGGCCCGCCCTGATGCGCACCTCAGTTGCTCTTGTCGCTCTTGCTCAGGCCGCGACGGCGCAGCAAGTGTTCGACGTCCGGTTTTTGTCCGCGCCAACGGATGTACATTTGCATCGGGTCCTCAGTGTTGCCGCGTGACAGGATTTGCTGCCGAAAGCGGTCGCCGTTGTCGCGCTTGAGGCCGCCTTGGCGCGCGACATGGGCGAAGGCGTCCGCGGCGAGCACTTCGCTCCAAAGGTAAGCGTAGTAACCGGACGAATAACCGCCGGGGAACACATGAGCGAAATAGGCGCTGCGGTAGCGCGGCGGCACGGGCGCATAGTCGACGCCGTATTTGGCCAACGCCGTTTTCTCGAAGGCCTCCACGTCTTTCACTTGGGCATCGGCGGACAAGGTGTGCCATTCCATATCGAGCAGTGTAGCGGACAGGTATTCAAGCGTATCGAAGCCCTGATTGAAGCCACTGGCATCCAGCACCTTCTTCAGCAGAGCAGCAGGAATCGGCTGGCCGGTGTTGTGGTGTTTGGCGTAGTTGGCGATGATTTCCGGGTGTTTGTACCAGTCTTCGTCGAATTGCGACGGAAACTCGACATAGTCGCGCGGCACCGCGGTGCCGGCCAACGAGGGATAGCGCACCTTGGAGAACAGCCCATGCATGCCGTGTCCCA